>JAIEAO010000031.1 GCA_029071345.1 Muribaculaceae bacterium
AGATGTTCCTGATTGTTGGTCTGTGCATTAGCTCCCGCAATGCATAAACCTAAGCAAATGCTTGATAATAAAATTTAAACTTTCATAATATTATGTTTAGTTTAGTTTTTCAGTTTTAGCGATGAAAATATGGATGCGGCTTTTCTTTCAGTCTCTATCCATTCCTCTTTAGCATCGGATAAGGCAGTGATTCCACCGCCCACATGCATACAATAGCGTCCTGCCGCTATTCTTATAGACCGAAGATTTACGAAAAAGTTAAAATCCTCAGCATTTTTATATGGTCCGATGAAGCCGCCATAGTATCCTCGCGGTTGGTCTTCCAACATTTTAATCGCCTGCATCGCCATCTCTTTGGGATATCCTGATAGAGCCGGAGTAGGAGAGAGGGCTCTCAAAATCTCAACTATATTATTAGACGCATCAAGGGGGGAAATAATTTCAGTCAAAAGATGCTCAATACTTCCGGCTTTTCGTGTTTTTGTATCAGAAACACTGGGAGTGAGCCCAAAAGATTGGAAAATATCAACGATATAATTTTTTACAATCGCCTGTTCTTTGATGTTTTTATCATCCCAATTTCCGATTGTGCATGCAGGTCTTGTTCCAGCGAGTGCATACGTGCTTAAAATTGAATTTTCACAGTTAAGTAATATTTCCGGAGATGCACCGATCCATATTCCTGTTTCAGGAGTATAAAACAAAAATATGAATGCCTCGGGAAACGATTCACATAACGATTCGAAAGATTTTTCCAAATCAATCGAGCCGCTTTTTACGATAACCTTTGATGCAATTATTTTTTTTGATAGATCTCCATTGAGAATATTCTGAATCCCCTTGACTATCTTATGATGCGCGGCCTCCGTAGTTGAGAGGTCGGGCAATGGAAAAGTTAAACTCGCATCGTTTGACGACTTCAGAATTTCTGAAATATCAGTTGGATTGCATTCATACAGATCAGTTATTGTATATATTCCATCGTTTAGATCGAAGGGCGCGATAACAAATCCGGGAAAAATTCCTTTTTTTGAATCACCCTTATAGAAATAAATTGTATCGGTTTTGGGAAACCTATATATACAGCAACTGTCCATAATCGCAAATATGTTACTATCATGATCTACCGGCTTGTCACAGAGCCTCGGCATAATACTCAAAAAGTTCGTCTCCTGTGACACGAGCCATTATAAAGTCGCCCGGTTTGGCATCCGAACCAGTAACATAATAGTTCATGTCAACTTCCGGGCTATCCCATTGTGAGCGGCAAATACGAGTATCGCCATCTATCTCATCGACAATCAATCTGACTTCCTTGCCGATCATATCACGATTTTTCTCTTCGTATACTTCCTCCTGAGCCTGCATGAGAAGATCAAGTCTGCGCTGTTTCTCTTCTTCCGGCACAATATCCTCAAGATTCTTTGCAGCCCAGGTATCATCCTCCTCCGAATACGCAAAAGCACCCATACGGTCAATCTTCTGCGTCTTCACAAATTCGAGAAGTTCATTGAATTCTTCCTCACCTTCACCCGGGAATCCGACCATCAATGTTGTGCGGATTTTGATTCCGGGAACTCTACGGCGCATCTCCGCAATAAGATCAAGAGTCTCCTTGCCGCTGATATGACGCCGCATATTTGTGAGAACAGTGTCAGATATATGTTGCAGAGCAATGTCCATATATTTGCAAACATTGTCTCTTCTCGCCATCACGTCAAGCACGTCGTATGGGAAATCAGAGGGATAGGCATAATGGAGTCTTATCCATTCCACTCCTTTGACATCTGCCATGCGGTCAATGAGCTCTGCCAGTTTATGCTCTCCGTAAAGATCCAGACCATAAGAAGACAGGTCTTGCGCTATTACATTAAATTCCTTGACACCTTTAGCCACGAGAGCTTGAGTCTCTTCTATGATTTCATCGATAGATCGCGATTTATGTCTTCCTGTAATTAACGGAATTGCACAGAATGCACAAAATCTGTTGCAGCCTTCGGAAATTTTCAGATAAGCAGAATGAGGAGGCGTGGTTATTTCTCGTTCCCAATCTTTCGGTTTCGATGACTTTGTCAGATCGGGCAATTCGTCAACAAACCGGTTCCAATCGAACTTTCCGAGCATCACGTCAATTTCCGGAAGCTCCTCATTAAGATCATCATGATACCTCTGAGTCAAACATCCCATCGCTACGATCTTTCCGATCTTCCCCTCATCTTTAAGCGAAGATAAATCCAGAATCATCTCGATAGATTCCTCTTTAGCATCGGCGATGAAGCCACAAGTATTCACCACAACATATTCCCCCTCTGGATTCTCCGGATTATGCACTGCTTCGTAACCCTTAGACTCAAGGCGGCGGATTATTCTCTCCGAATCAATAAGATTCTTTGAGCAACCCATTGTAATGACATCGATTCTATTCTTTATCATTATTAGATTGCGTTACCGAATAGGGTAGAAACAAATTCTTTAGGATGGAAAATCTGCAAATCTTCTTTTCCTTCACCTAAACCGATATATTTAACAGGAATTTTAAACTGGTCACTGATGCCGATAACTACGCCGCCCTTCGATGTTCCGTCGAGCTTCGTGATTGCGAGATTATTGACTTCGGTTGCGGCTACAAACTGCCGTGCCTGTTCAAAAGCATTCTGACCTGTAGAGCCATCGAGCACGAGCAGAATCTCCTGCGGAGCGTCGGGCACAACGCGCTTCATAACGTTCTTGATCTTTGTAAGCTCATTCATCAGACCGATTTTATTATGCAGACGTCCGGCAGTATCGATAATTACAACATCAGCACCTTGTGCTTTGGCGGAAGAAAGGGTATCGAACGCCACTGCGGCCGGATCGCTTCCCATCTTCTGCTTGATTACCGGCACACCTATACGTTCGCCCCAGATATCAAGCTGTTCGATGGCCGCAGCGCGGAATGTGTCGGCAGCACCGAGCACCACTTTATTACCAGCAGCCTTATATTGATATGCAAGTTTGCCGATAGTCGTTGTTTTCCCAACTCCGTTAACACCGACAACCATTATTACATACGGTTTGCTGTCTTCCGGAACTTTGAAATCATCAAGATCTTTTTCGTTAGCCGGCTTTTCGAGCATTCCTGAAATCTCTTCACATAAAAGATTACGCAACTCCTCGCTGCCGACATATTTATCGCGGGCCACACGGTCGCGAATCAAGTCTATAATCTTAAGAGTGGTGTCAACACCGACATCACTTGTAATAAAAGCCTCCTCTAAAGAATCGAGCACATCATCGTCGATTTTACTTTTACCGGCGACAGCTCTCGTAATTTTTCCCCAAACACCTTCTTTAGTCTTCTGCAGACCCTGATCGAGAGTCTCCCTTTCCTTTTTGGAAAACAGTTTTTTGAAAAATCCCATATAAATAGTGGTTTCTACAATATTCTGCAAATATGAAATATTCGCACGTCGGCAAAGAGCGGACGTCGCCCGAAAGGGCGGTGCGCGTTGCCACAGTCACTTTGACCGACTGCAAATATAACAAAAATTTGGAATTTTAACAAATATATTCACGCATTCAAAATTGCAAAAATTATCACATTAGAATCCGTCTAAGATAAATAATGATACATTTTTCCGAATAATAATTCAGAAAATTTTAATAATTAAAATATATAATGTATTTATGTTATTTCAAATCACGCACACTGAAAATGTGCTTCATAATACTATAAAGCTAACATATTTTAGGTTTTTAATAATATTTTATCAAACACTAATCTTTAGGTATGAAACACTATCATCAGACGTTACTGTCTTTTACTGCAATGGTATTGATAGGTACCATTGCGTTAGCAGCGGGTCCTGAACGTAAGAGTCGATCCGCTCAGTCACCTCCGCATTCCCCCTCGAAGATGATCAAACGTGCGTCATCTCAACCATTTAGTCTACCGGTATGTATAGAGCCGACGGTAGAACAATTTGGAAACATTGAGATTCTTGACGCCAACGGGGATGGTAAAACTTGGGAACGTCTGGAATACGGCACCGGTTATTTCAAGTATGGCTATCACTCAAATAATGCTGCTGACGATTGGGCCTTTATCCCGGTTCAGATGGAAGGGGAAGACAATTTTGTAACCCTCTCCGTCGAAAGCCGCGTGCAAGACGCAAATTACAAAGAGAGTTTCGAGATGGCATGGGGAACCAGTCCGGATCCGGCATCAATGAATGTGGTGCTTGAAGTGAATAAGATAAATAACGCTTCAAAATGGGCCACTAACACTACATCGTTTTCGATTAATAAGTCGGGCACGTTTTATATCGGTCTGCACGCTACTTCCGATAAGGATCTCTATGGTGTGTGGGTACGTAACATCTCTCTTTCGGCACTTACTACACCGTTGCCATTAGCTCCGTCAATTACTTCAAGTTCTATTGATGGACTTGAATATTCGGCTCAGATAAAGATGCCGGAGTCAACGGTGGAGGGTAAGCCCATTACCGATGCGCTTGCGTTGGTAGTGGATGTGGACGGCACGGAGGTTAAACGCGTCAACGCAACAGCCGGCGAGACAGTAGACTTGTCTCTCACTCTTGAGAAGGGTACACATATCATTACTTATACGGCCGTACTCACAGATGGAGAAAATAACACTCAAACCAGTGATTCTGTGCGTGATTCTGTGCGTGCATCAAGTGATGAGCCGGTCACTCTGCCACTCCTGATTCAACCAACCGAAGATGAATTCAATGAGATTTGTTTCGTGATTGACGGCAATTCGGATGGCAACACATGGGAATACAGTTCGTCGGAAAGCGCATTGCAATATTATTACAGCAGCTCAAATGCGGCTGACGAGTGGTTCTTCCTGCCTCCGATCGACTTCGGCGCAAAAGGTGGAGCTTTCGATCTCAGCCTTGAGGCTAAAGTTGCATCTGCCTATAGCCCCGAATCATTTGAAGTATGCGTAGGGCGCACTGCGAGCACAGGCGATATGATCCCAATGCTTTCTTGCGAGAACATAAAAAATACAATCTGGGATACTTATGATGGTAAAATAACTATTCCGGAAGGTGGCAAATGGTATGTAGCAGTACATGCTACCAGCCCGGCGGATCAATACAGTCTTTACGTGCGCAATATTAGTATCACAGGAGCTGCAGACAATACTCCGGCTATTCCCAAAGTAAAGACTATCGACTTTAACGGAACTGCGGGAACTATCACTTACATTCTACCTGATGTAACTGTTGAGAATAAGGAACTCACCATGCCCGTAGGTCTAATAGTGAATGTAGATGGCAATGAATTCACCCGTACTGATCCGGCTGCTGCCGGCTCCGATGTGGAAATTCCGATGACGTTGTCATTAGGTAAACATAGCGTTACAGCTCAGGCATTTATTACGGTTAATGAGGAAATATTGACTGGTTCGCCGGTTGTGTCTCAGATTCTGATTACCAATCCTGAGGGTTATGTTTACGAACTGCCCTTCGAGATGCGTCCTACGGCGGGCGAGTTCGATATCCTTACTCGCCTGGATGCAAACGCCAGCGGTATAGACTGGGAATATAATTCCGGAGCCGATAATGGAAAGGGAGCCCTGATGTGCCGTACGAAGAATGACAAAGCTTCCGATGCATGGATCTTCTTCCCCAAAGTGGCAATAACAGATGCTTCTGTAATCTATAACGTCAGGGCACAGGTGCGTGCTTATCTCGAACAGTTCCCTGAAGACTTTGATATCTGCATTGGCAAAGAGGCTACACCGCAGTCAATGACAGTCGTTGCTTCGTGTGATAACTATAACAGCTACCTCTACAACGAGGTGATGGGTGAATATATCGCACCGGCTCCGGGAGAATATATTATCGGTATTCACCGTCGCAGCGGAGCAGATGCACATACTCTGTCAGTACACAGTATCGGTATAGCCGATTCCGGTAAATCAACGATGGCTCCAGCCGAAGCAACAGACCTTGAGGCAAAAGCTGATCCTACAGGTGTAGCCGCAGCCACAATATCATTCAATATGCCTGCGGTGTCGATATCAGGTGTCGCTCTTGAAAGCAACGAAGAATTGACAGCCACAGTAAGCAGTGGTAACGGAGGGTCAGCGACTGTCAGCGGTAAACCCGGCGAACGAGTTAGCGTGCGCGTTGCGGCACCGGAAGGATTCTCTACCTTCACCGTAGTAGTGGCATCTCCAACCTACGGCAATGGTAATCCAGCTACCGTTACGGCTTATTGCGGATTTGACAAACCGTTGGCTCCTACAGTTAGTTGCAAGGGCAGCATCGACAATATGTCGCTCACTGTAACGTGGGAAGACCAGACTATCGGTGAACACGGTGGCGCGGTGAATACGGCAACATTAGCCCATAACATCTATGTGCCTGCTGATTCAAGCGGCGAATATTGGACACTTTTGGCTGAATTACCTGCCGGTGAAACATCATATTTATATAGCGTTGAGAATTATGCACTGCAGGATATAGCATACATTGGCGTTGTTGCAATTAATGATAAAGGGTCGTCAAGTCTTGGGCTTACATACGATGTGCTCGGCACACCTTATCCTCTGCCTATGGGCGATGATTTCAATACAGGACGCTACCTGTATACTCCTCTTATCACCCCGACTCCTACCGATGAGTATTGCCCTGACTGGTTCTTCGACGACCCCGGTCTGCTGATTTCGTCGTTGGCAGGACAAAAACTCAATGCGCTATTCTGCGCAAACACGGTTGAATCAGACTACAAGCATGCGCTTCTTACCCTGCCTAAGTTTACGACAGTCGGCGCACCAGCGGTAAAACTAAGTCTCGATCTTTACTCGGCTTCAACCACTCCCGAAATCACAATCTTAGCCGACACCTACAGCGAGAAGAATATAGTAATATCAACTATCGATGCTAAATCGGACAATGACTGGCATCTTTACGAATTGAATCTCCCTGAGAAACTTCTCGGTCAGCAGTGGGTTGCTATCTCTATCCGCGCCAACTTCGGCAACGGCTCAGAGGCAATCATTCTGAAAGACTACGAGATTCATTCTGTATTTGAGAAAGAACTTCAGACCGAACTTCAGATGCCATCGGAAATGATCGTCGGAGATACATACGAAGCCATAGCATTCGTTACGAACCGTGCGGAAACCGAAGCTACTATTCCTGAAATTGTTTGCACGATAGGGGATAAGAAACTTGAACCCCGTACAATTCCGGATACCTCTACTATCAAGGCTGGAGAAACGTTGCAGTATGTCTACTCGATCACCCCGGTCACTGAAATGATAGGCACTGCTACAGCCACATTCAAGCTGGAAAATTACACAGACCAGATGCCTGAAAACAATGTTGCTGAAGTAGACGTGAATATCATTAAGGGTAATAAACCCATTGTAACGGATCTTAAAGGTGAATTGACTCCGGAAGGTGTAGCTACCCTTGCATGGACTGAACCAGAGCTGAAACTTACCGGTAATGATGATGTAGAAGAATATGAATCATTTGATTATTCACAGAATATAGGCGGATGGTTGAATATCGACCGCGATGGTAAGGATGTATATGGTCTTGGCAACGGTGTCAGCTTCCCCGGCCAGTTCGAGCCGAAGGCTTTCCAAGTGATGGATACGGATAAGATGCCGTCAGGAGTTGCTATTTCCGCATACAGTGGAAGCAAGTATTTCTTGGCCATCACTCCCGAACAAGGAGCTGCCGACGACTGGTTGATTTCACCCGAAGTGAAAGGTGGATCTAAAGTCTCTTTCCGTCTAAACATCCTCTCGGAAGAGTATGGCGCGGAGTCGGTGGATATTATGTATTCTACTACGGGCCGGAACCCTGAAGACTTCACACTGCTGAAAACATTCTCTCAGGCACGAATCGCCTGGAATCCTCTGGAAGTGACTCTCCCTGCTGATGCACGCTATTTTGCATTCCATTATCGCTGTGATGACATTTTCGGTATCTGCCTCGATGATATCTTCTATTCACCTGTCACAGATCACCAGATTGCGGGTTACAACGTATATCGCAACGGCGATCTTATTACCGAACGTCATGACAAAACCGTCTATGAAATAAAAGACAGTAAAAGCGGAGATAAATTCAATGTTGCTGCTGTGACAGAAATCAACGGTCAGTACACGGTGCATCCCATGTCGAACACATACGTTTACGACGGTAGCGCTGTGAACACTATAATTAACACAAGCAGTGTGATCGGACATAACGGATATCTGACAATCAACGGTAATGCCGGCAAGTCGGCAAGCATATATACCACCGATGGTTTGCGGGTTGCTTATGTTGAAAATATGGACGACAGCCAAAACATCGCGCTTGCAGCTGGTATTTATCTTGTGAAGATTTCAGATAACATTGCTCCGGTCAAGGTTATCGTGAAATAACGCCAAGCAACAATTATTGATTGCTAATTATAAATAAAGAAGGTCGGAAAATTTTCCGACCTTCTTTATTTATAATCTTATAATTTCGATAGTTTTGTTTGGCGATCAGCTCATGGGGGCGGGAGCGAAACCGTCTTCTACGCATACATAGTGCTGGTACGGATGATCGCAGCCGGGGCATTTTGCGGGAGGCTCTGTGCCAACTACCTCGTATCCGCAAACAAGGCATTTCCATGTTACGGGTTTCTCACGTTTCCAGAGAGTGCCGTCATTGATCATGTCAAGGAATTTCTGGAATCTGTCGTGGTGAGTCTTCTCAACGCTTGCGATGGCCTCGAAGTGAGTGGCGATATCGTCGAATCCCTCTTCACGAGCTGTCTTGGCAGCTGCATAGTAGAATTCGTAACCGTCTACGCTCTCCTCTTTAATAGAGGTCTTAAGGTTGGCAACAGTGTCGCCTAAGAAACCGGCATCAACACCGGGAGTGCCTTGAACCTTGGTATTCTCGAGCATTTTCAAGAATACTTTTGCGTGGTGCAACTCATTGTTAGCTGTCTCACGGAAGATGATGCCAACAGGGAAATATTTCTCTTTATCTGCTATACTTGCATAGAAGATATATCTTGCATAAGCCTGTGTTTCGTCAAGATAGGAGTTGACGATGTTTTTTTCGGTCTGTGTACCTTTGATGCTTTTCGTAGTACTCATAGTTTTAATGTTTTTTATAAAGTATTAAAGTTAATTTCTATCATTAAAACGATGGTCGGTCAGTAAAGTTCACATGACCGAAATATTTTACTAAAATTTCAGTCTCTGCTCCAAAGCACGATTTCCCCGCTATCCAATGACTTCTTAATATCGATGATTCGCTGGTTGGATGATCCCCGGAAAAGGAGGTCTGTATCCCTTAAATGAATCATAAAAGGGGAATCTACGATAACATCGCAATGGCTAACGGCATTAAGCAGTTTTTCATCAGAACATATTTCTTCCCATCTGAATCCGGTATATATCCACACAGAATGATTTAATTCGTGGACAATCTCAGAAATTGCCAGAACCCATTCGGGATTATACAACGGGTCGCCACCGCTCAGCGTAACATCAAAATCTTCCTCTTCAATAACTTCGCGGATCTGATCGAGAGTCATCGGTTCGCCGGCATGGAAATCCCAAGAGTCGGGATTATGACAACCCTCGCACTTATGGTGGCATCCGGCGAAATATATAGATGTGCGAAATCCGGGACCGTCAACTGTCGTGCCCCGGATTATACGCATTATATTTATAGTATCCTTCATCTGTGCATCATTCATGAACCACACGATCGTGAAGTTCTGCCAATTTGCCTGAATTCCATCTGTCGGTAGTACCTACAAGATAACCTGTGATACGCTGTATAGTTTCAAACGATGTGCCGCACTTCGGACAATGTGTTTCATCTTGCTGGGCATTCTCGTATCCACATTTCGGACAATGATTTCTATTATGGTTCACCGAGCTGTAACCCATGTTATATTTATCCATGAGATCCACAATCTGCATTATAGACTCCTCATTATGTGTGGCATCCCCATCAATTTCCACGTAGAAGATATGACCGCCGCCTGTCAATTCATGATACGGAGCCTCTATCTTGGCTTTGTGTCTCGGAGAGCAGTGATAATAAACAGGAACGTGATTCGAATTGGTATAGTAGTCCTTATCTGTCACACCGGGGATTATACCGAATGATTTGCGATCCTTCTTAGTGAACTTACCTGACAAACCTTCAGCCGGAGTTGCAAGTACCGAAAAATTATGCCCGTATTTCTCTGAATACTCATTTATACGGCTTCTCATGTGCTTAACGATCTTCAATCCCAAAGCTTGAGCCTCTTCACTCTCGCCATGATGTTTACCGATTAATGCGATAAGACATTCTGCAAGACCGATGAATCCGATTCCCAATGTACCCTGATTAATTACGGGCTCTATAGTGTCGTTTGCCCCGAGTTTATCCGCGTCATTCCAAAGCACACCCATCACGAGCGGGAACTGCTTTGCAAGGGCCGTTTTCTGGAAATTGAAACGCTGGTCGAGTTGCTGCGCCGTAATGTCAAGAACTTCATCAAGCTTTTCGAAGAAACGAGTGATTCTTTCCTCTTTATCTTTAATTCCCATCAATTCGATGGCAATTCTTACGATATTAATTGTAGAAAAAGAGATATTGCCTCGTCCTATAGAGGTCTTCTCGCCATAACGGTTTTCAAACACTCTGGTGCGGCATCCCATCGTAGCCACTTCATATTTGTATCGCTCAGGATCATCGGCCCGCCATTTCTCATGCTGATTAAACGATGCGTCCAGATTTACGAAGTTCGGGAAGAAACGGCGCGCAGTGACCTTGCAGGCTAATTTATACAGATCATAATTGGGATCTTCAGGAAGATAACTTACACCTCTTTTCTTTTTCCATATCTGGATGGGGAAGATAGCGGTTGCACCATTGCCGACACCCTCGTATGTGGAGTGCAGAAGTTCACGGATCACACAACGCCCCTCGGCCGAGGTGTCAGTGCCATAGTTGATAGAGGAGAATACGACCTGATTACCTCCACGGGAATGAATTGTATTCATGTTGTGAATGAAAGCCTCCATAGCTTGATGCACTCGACCAACCGTTTTATTTATCGCATGCTGGAGCAGACGATCCTCACCTTCAAGACCATCAAGTTCTGTCTTTATAAAATCTGTAAGTTCCTTATCGTATAGATGTGAGAGATCTTGTCCTGTAAGCTGTTCAAGATTCTTAACCTCTTCGATAAAAGAGCTGCGCACAAACGGAGCCAGATAAAAATCGAAAGCCGGTATTGCCTGACCTCCGTGCATCTCATTTTGAGCAGTCTCTAACGATATACAGGCAATCACACTCGCAGTCTCTATACGTTTTGCGGGGCGCGATTCTCCGTGGCCTGCAACAAATCCATGATTCAATATTCTATCCAAAGGATGCTGAACGCAGGTAAGGCTTTTGGTAGGGTAGTAGTCTTTATCATGTATATGCAGATAGTTGTTTTTTACCGCAGTCTTGACCTCCGGACTCAACAGATAATCGTCTACGAAGGGTTTTGTTGTCTCACTCGCAAACTTCATCATCATACCCGCGGGAGAATCCGTGTTCATATTGGCATTTTCGCGGGTAATGTCATTATTTTTAGCCTCTATTATCTCAAGAAACATATCGCGAGTTTTCGCACGGCGGGCAATTGACCGTTTATCGCGATATGCGATATAACGTTTAGCCACATCTTTTCTCGAAGATTTCATCAGCTCGATCTCTACACGATCCTGAATTTCTTCTACGGTCATGCGATCTTTACCGTTCATACCTACACGATCGGTAATCTTCTGAATCAGCGATTCATCCTCGCCAACTTCAGTAGTAAGCATCGCCTTTCTGATTGCAGCTTTGATTTTTTCCTCATTGTAACCGACTACGCGGCCAGCTCTTTTTTCAACTATCTGAATCATGCTATTTGTTGTCTTTTCAAATTGATATTACAAAATTAGAACTATTAAATAAATCCACCAAATTATATGCGATAAATTTATCAACATTTTCATTTTGGACAACTTTTTAATGCTTGAAAAATTTTATAATACTATATATC
>JAIEAO010000032.1 GCA_029071345.1 Muribaculaceae bacterium
GTCATTAAAAAACCTGATCTTTTTCTTACTAATGCTGAATAAGTATATCTAAATTATTAAGTCCTTAGCGGAGGAGGCGGGGGGCCATGAAGAGAAGGCCGAAGCTGATGCCGAAGTTCCAGTTATGGCTCGGGGCGGAGAGGTAGTTGCCGTAGAGCGAGAGACTCGCGAAGGGGAAGTTATACACGGCTGCCACTTCGCCGATGAATTCTGCCCGGCGGAACCAACCTTCGTATCTTGCGGTGGTGCCATAAGGCCTCAGTTCACGGATCGGTGAATAAAGGTAGAAGTCTCCGCGAAGCTGCAATTTACCTACAGGATTCCATACGGGGATAAGTCCGGCTGCCACATAATTATCAGACCGGAAGGCCTCGTTAAAATAGTTCTGTGTTGAGGGCGTCGGAGCGAACGCTACGGCATGAATCAGCGATGCGGTGTAGTTCTGATGCAAGTGCTGGATAGTGCCTCGCACATTCGCCATTGTTCCGATGCGGAAATGTTTGCTAACCGGGAAGAATTGTTTCCAATATGCTTCCACGGCGGCACGGGGCTCGGGTGTATAGGGTGTGCGCAAAGCTTTGTTACCGTCGGCGAGATAGCGCGAGCTTTCGTAGCTGAGTGTCACATCTGTCTTCCAATGATAGCCTTCGTTGGGATATAGCTGATCGTTGAGAGTGTTGCTCTCAACCCCGGCCTTGAACACACCTAACTGATATTGAGTCTTATCCTTCGATGCATTCTGGAAGTCAGTGACATTTGTTGGATAATATGAATCTGACATATATCCGTAAGCAAGGTTTGTATAACCTTTAATGCGTTTGCCGATCGCCCATTCATAGCCGGCTCGGATATAATTTTCGGTTTCGGTGATGAATGTAGGGGTAGAAGTCTGATAAAACAATAATTGTGAATCATAGAATTTATGGCGGCTCATCACTCCCTCGATACGGATGAATGATGGGTTTGAAGTTCTAAGATTGAACTTACCGCTCAACATTCCGGCGAGATACGACTGCCCTATCCATCCGCTCAGGCTGACATCGAGCGAGTTATAACGCAGCGAGTGATAGCCGAAGTCGAGATAAAGCATACTGTTGGTTGTCGAGGTGATCCAACCTCCCACACCGATGGTCCAGGGACGTTGAAGCGTAGCCTCCAGCAGAAGCATATTGCGTTTATCTTTTTCCACCTCAAGTTGGGGCAGGAGATTTCTCAAAGTGCCGTCTGTAACCGCACGATAATAGGCATCCTCCACGCGTTCGATACCGATTGGCCTCTTACCCTGGCCGTCGAAGAGATATTTGAGATAGCGGGCCTGACTTCCGGTGGCACCGGTCACCTCCACGTCGTCAAATTTCAAAGCGGGGGTCTTGCCGGCAAACGTAGCGCGACGGGCATTGACCTCCTCGGGCGTACGACGGGCCACTATACGTTTCTTAATTGAATCCACCATCTCCATACCCGTCTTATACCCGATATCGTAGATGGTCTGCGCCTGAGCGAAGTCAAGAACTCCGAAGTTAAGCACCGGCACCTGAATTTTGATACCGTTCTTGGCCGGAACACTATAGTCATTGTTTTGTATAATCATATCCTCAAGCTGACTATAGACATTATTGGGCTGAGGCTTCTTGTCAGCTCCCGATACCGACACACCTATGATGAAATCGGGATTAAACGCGCTCTGCATAACGTTAACCGGGAAATTGTCGTATATGCCACCGTCGTAGACAAGTACGCCGTCCATCTCTATAGGCTTGAACACGAACGGAAAACTCATCGACGCACGGACAGCATCGCCAAGCGATCCGCCGTGAAGCACAATCTTGCGCTTATGATAGACATCGCTCGTGACGCAGCGGAACGGCACAAAGAGATTATTGAAATTCTGTCTGCATTGCAAGGTGTAAGGGCCATAAATCTTGAGAAACTCAATATTCATCGGCAGCGGGCTAATGAGGTTCGAGGGCAAGATCTGATTGAGCACGCCGGTAGTGGTGTCGCGAAAATTGATATTCACATTAAGCCACTTGGGTGTGGGCGACGGTTGCGTAAGATAATATTTCTGGTCAGGGTTAATTACGCCCGAACTCCAGTATAGGAAGTCGGGATTCGTAAAGAACTTAAGCATCTTTTCCGGCGACCATCCGCACGAATAAAGGCTGCCGACGATGGCTCCCATCGACGTACCAGTAACATAATCGATAGGTATGTCGTTATCTTCAAGTGCCTTGATAACGCCAACATGGGCGATGCCCTTCGCACCGCCGCCGCTGAGAACCAAGCCCACACGCTGCTGCTTATCTTTACGCTTCAAGATACTGTCGGGAGTTTCGACACCAAACATAGTTGCGCAACCCAGTAACGCAACCAACGCAGAAACCAAAAACCTCTTCACCATAACCTCGCTGTTAAAATTAATCTACATTGATGTTAAAACTATTTAACCAATCTAAAATTTTAACAACATACTCCCGCATAAAGTTCGTAGCAGTCACTCATGTGAACTATATAGGAAGCGCTAATTTTTATAGGCTACAGGAGGAAATATCCAATCTGTCTATAATTCCATTATTCAGGTTTTTTCATTTCGGTTCCATCAAGAAACTTAAAAGTCCAATCATTATATTTATTCCAAAACTCAGGACTTATTTGATTTATCATCGTCTGACGATCAACTTTACCTGGACGAATAATAACATTATCGATATCCATGGTGGTTACAAGCAAAGTCCACCCATTTTTTACACCTTCATAATATATGGGTTCTGAATCCTTTAGAGACTCTAATAATTCAATATCACGAGGTGTTAATAAAGCTGGAGAAATATATGCAAGATAGGGTGTACATGAGTTCCCATGGGAGGAATCATTATTAAACTCCGTCCCATGAAATTTATTCTTTTTATATTCGAAAGCATGAACATAAGAATCACGTTTTTTTGCAAAATCTGGCTTTGCATTATTATATAACCCATATTTGGGATCTACAAGGCGAGAATCTTGAAGAAATAATGCAGTATATCCACTACCCCATGCTCTTATAGATACTGATATAGATTTACTATTCATAATATCGGTAAAGTCAGATAATTTTGCAATTAATCTATTCGGAACAAGTGGAAATAAATTAGAGATGAGATCATATTCTTTGAAGGTATCGTTATCTTCAGCGGGTGTTAGAATATATTGAGAATATTCTAAATGCTCTATCTCGGGAATTAGATTTTCAGAATCTTTTATTATTTTAATAGTCATATCATTTACTGCCTCTATATTCTTAGCGGTTAAGAATACTGCAGACACAAGCATTTTGCTCAAATAATCTAACTGATGGTAATTATATTGATATAATGTTATTTCATCAAGAGATAGTAATTCTTTTATAGTTATCTCTCTCCCCATAAGATTCTTGCTTGCTGGCCATACTATATTCCCCAGTTCAGATTTTACCAAATTATTGACAAAAATCGACTGTGAATATTCCATTCTTTTAAAAATATATCCCCAAATTAAATTCATGGCTTCTGCATTATCCAACAAATCATTTTGTCGGATATGATCATTAGCAATTTTGAGAAATGCTTTTATATATTCATCAACGACATTTCTATATTTATCAGTAAAATCAACAGGAAAAGAAACAATATTTTTCCTATCAACACTTAACTGAGGCTTGATTGAACCAATATAATTAATGCTGCCATCGAATTTTATGCAACGAAAATAATTGCTTCTTTCGAATAAGTCATCGTCCACACTAATTCCGTCAACAGATAGTGTTGATCCCATTACTTTTAATATCTTAAATGGAAGATATTCATTCTTCATGCTTTCCATACTCGCCAGTGGAAGAGCGATTATAGAATTATACTCTATTGATTCTGTTTCAATATGAATCGGGTACAATTTTAGATGTTTCTGAAGTTCTACAATTGATCCAATGGAGTCATTGAATGTGTTTATTTGAAAAACCTGATCAATCAGATACTGATCATCCTGTTCAATACTCCAATCACCAATATTTAAAGTGTAAGGCTTGTCAAAAATTTTCTGTATGGAATTATCAGAAAATCGAACGTTGAGTGTTATCCCGTCAGGAACTCGATTAATGTAATCGTTGAGATAATGGTATAGATTAGTTTTCCAGATTTCGTAAATAGGATTATACTTACCAAAATCCATTCCCATTATTTCATTTGAATCGCATAATAGTAGTAAGCCCAATTTTTGTATTGGAGAGTTATTAATCTCCTTTTCATATTCAGTGCGTAAAAAGACTTTAACGAATGTGCCGCTGTCGGATATTAGTTCTTCATCCTCTCTTGACGGTACTTTATAATAAAAATTCTCAGTAGTGCCATCAATGCAACATACAATACATTGATTAGTTCCCACAGATTTTGTTACTATCTCAATTCTATAACCAATAATAAAACATGATAGAATGCCTATACCAAACTGAGACACCGGTGTATAAGTAGAGCCCCATTGAGATTGTTTCCTATAAAATTCTTTTGAACTATAGAAAGAATTTCCAATTTTTAATAAGAAATTTTCGATTATGTATTCGTCCATTCCAATCCCATTGTCTTTGCAATAAAGGTATTGTCCATCACTTCCTTTTTCAATACCAAATTCAATTTCTCCTTTCATTGACAATCCATTCATTTCGGCTATTGCCAAACGACATCGGCATGCATCGAGAGAATTTTGATACAATTCTCGAATAGGAGAAAATGGGTCTTTATACAAATTTACCCCCATTAATAACTCAATGATTTTATTTTGACTCAGAGTAAACTTCTTATCTCTAACCGGGATAAACTTGCTTCTATCGGGCTCGACATTTTTTCTGTCGACCTCACCAATATTTATTTGGTATTTTTGTTGCCATCCTCTTTTTAAAAGATCTAAATTATTGATTTCTACATCAATCCAATTCAAATAACTTTGCAGATGATAATAGTCTTTAGGAGTTTGACAGCTGGCCATAAATGTAATTATACCATCTTTTATAGTGTAATTAAGGCCTACTTTGTTTAACCATTCTTTCTTACTATATTCAGATTGAAATGACATCGCGTTTCGAAGAATAGAAGGGGCTCTGTCGGAACTATAGTGAACTATATCCCCGAGGCGCAACATCATAGATATAAATTGTAAATTTGCCACATCTGAACCAACGTATTTAACATCCTTCTTTAGGTTGCGTACGAAATCGATATCTTCTCCATGTGACTTACAAACATCTGCTAAATCAGAAAACAAGCGTTGAATCCAGGCTCCACCTAAAATATCAGTTGCTATTTTTTGTAGGTTCTTAACATATTCAGCGGATTTTTTATGATGAGATGTGCGTATAAAATCTACCTTGATCGAATCATTTAACGTGTCAAAATTACCATTCTTTGTCGCATCTTTGATTTGGTCTATATATCCATTTCTAAATCCCTGATATTCAATAAACATTTCTGAAAGAGAGTTTATTAGAGCAATCTCACTATCAGGCGCGAACTCCCAAGTTCTTATTTCATCGAAACTTTTATACAGGTGTTGTTTATTCTTTTCAATCAGTTCTTTTGCGTCTCTGAAGGAATACGGCTTTTTCCCATCATTGCATATAGATTCTTTGGAACTCCCATGAGCATCATAACCCTCTGTCAATTTCATTAATGACAGTTCCCAATCTGCCGGAGCCATTCCACAATCGTGAAGATAAGCTGCAGCTAATAACAGAAATAACTCTACTGAAGATAGCTCAGCCAAGCGCTCTTCTCCTAATAACAAAGCAATATTCTCTTCTACTTTTTTCAAATGAGTAGCATCATGAAGATCAAATTCAGGCATAATTTTAATTACCCGTTTTTGATGTTCGGTTGATAACTCAATAATCTTATTAGCTAAAACACATAATTTAGCGTCTATACTTTCAGGGTTCAGAGATGAACGTTGCTTAAGAACAGAAATAATATCACACATAGATTGATAAATTAGAAGAATAAGAGCTTGTTTTATTTTAGGCGTCTGAAGTTTTCTTTGGTTTGTTCGATTTCCCGTTTTAACTCTTCTTCGGTTGGGAGCATCAGCTTGTATTTTGATGCAAACACATCGATATCATTGCGATTGCCAAGTGTGTATTCTATCACAGTATCATTCTTTTCTGTGCAAAGAATAATTCCGACTGTGGGGTTGTCATCAGGGGTGCAAATTTCCCGATTGAAATAGTTTACATACAACTGCATTTGACCTACATCGGCGTAACTTGCCTTTGCCATTTTCAAATCTATTATCACATAGCATCGTGCATGAATATTGTAGAAAACGAGGTCGGGATAGAAATGATCTCCCTCCAATGTAAATCTTTTCTGTCGACCCACGAAGGCAAATCCTCTCCCGAGTTCAAGCAAGAAATCTTCGATGTGGGTCAGTATTGCACTTTCAAGCTCTTTTTCTTGCAACGCAGGATCCTCTTTCATATCAAGGAATTCAAGCACAAACGGATCATGTACTAATTTCAACGGATCAAATTTTTCAGGGTTAGCAGGCAGATTGCGGGCTATGATTTCCTTGACTTCGGCATCGTCGCGATGCGAAGCAAGCAGTCGCTCATAATATTGCGTAGCTATCTGTCTTTCAAGCTGTCGGACACTCCATCCTCCCTTAGCGGCTTCTTCTGCGTAATACTCGCGCGCCTTAGGATTAGATACGCGCATAATTTCCTGATAATGTGACCATGACAATTTGGCAGACAGTGTCTGCCAAATTGGAAAACAGATACAAAATTGACGCATATTACGTAAATTCCGAGCTGAAAATCCTTTGCCAAATTGTGCGGTCAACTTTATAGAAATGGCCTTAATTAGCTCATCTCCGTATGCTGCCCGTTCTTCTCCGCCTTGTGCATCAACGATCAGTTTGCCGATACGCCAATAGGCTTGCACCATTGCCGTATTGACAGTGGTAGCGACCTTTGTGCGCGCTTCCTGTAGAATCTGACTAATTTGCGAATACAGGTTATCCGTAGATATGTTATTGATCTTTATTATATCCGCCATGAGTGTGGGTTTAGGCTTTGATGTAGGAGTCTTTGAAGCCGAGGAAGTAGAGGACGCCATCGATGCCGATGGTGGAGATGCTCTGCTGTGCCTCTGCCTTGACTTTGGGTTTGGCGTGGAAGGCGATGCCTAAGCCGGCTTCCGAGAGCATCGGGAGGTCGTTGGCACCGTCGCCCACGGCGATTGTTTGCGCGATGTTGATGTTTTCTACCTGTGCAAGCAGTCTGAGTAACTCTTTTTTACGTTGACCGTCTACGATGTCGCCCACATAGCGGCCGGTAAGTTTGCCGTCTTCGCCCACTTCCAACTCATTGGCATAAACATAATCGAAACCGAAACGCTGTTTGAGGTAGTTGCCGAAATAGGTGAATCCGCCGGAAAGGATTGCAGTTTTATATCCAGAGCGTTTGAGCACCTCCATCAACCGCTCGACACCTTCTGTGATAGGCAGACTCTCGGCAATTTCCTTCATCACCGACACATCGAGACCCTTCAGCAATTCGACCCTGCGGGTAAAACTTTCCTTGAAATCTATCTCGCCACGCATAGCCGACTCGGTGATAGCCCTTACCTCTTTGCCTACGCCGGCGCGATCTGCAAGTTCGTCGATAACCTCTGTGCGAATCAATGTGGAATCCATATCGAAACAGATCAGACGGCGGCTTCGGCGATACATCGTATCTTCCTGAAATGATATATCAAAGTTCAGTTTAGACGCAAGGTGCATAAAATCGCTCTGCATCTTTTCCTTATCTCTGATATTTCCGCGCACTGAGAATTCTATGCATCCTTTGGCGAGAGGTTGCTCACGTTCGTCAAGAGGCATACGCCCTGTAAGACGCGTGATAGTCTCTATATTCAACCCTTGCTCTGTTATGATGGCGGACACGGCGGCTATCTGACGCGCAGTGATCTTGCGGCCCAGGATCGTCACGATATAGCGGTTCTTGCCCTGGCGGCTAACCCACTGGTTGTAATCCTCCTCCGAAACGATGCTGAACTGCACCTGCACACTGAGATCTTTGGTCTTGAAAAGCAACTCCTTGACTATCTCGCCACTGCTGCGGCTGTCGGTCTTGAAAAGAATACCCATCGAGAGTGTGTGATGGATATCGGCCTGACCGATGTCAAGAATGTCGGCATCGTAGCGTGCAAGGATTTCGGTGAGCTGAGCGGTGATACCGCTCTTGTCGGGTCCCGATATATTTATCAATATTAATTCCGTTTTAACTGGCATAACTGATTATTACATTAGTGATTATAGCGCAAAACTGCGGTTTCTTTTCAGTGTGTGAAGGAAACCGCAGTCATTCATATCATTTATAGCGTTTCAGCAGACATGGGACACCATGTTTCTACTGTATGCACTTGGATTCAATCTTCCGCATCAAGAATCGCAATTTTCTCTTCGATCTGACGCATATCTTCTTTGAGACGTTTAATCTTATTCTCCATCTCTTTGAGCATAGAGTTGCCGGCAGAGCTCTTAACATTAAAGAAGCCCATATTGTTCTCGATGGTCTTGAGTTCAGATTTGCGGGCCTCCAGTGCTCTCACAAGTTTGTCGCGCTCACGATCGAGTTTCTGACCGCCATCTTTCATCTCATTGACACGATTGCGGAAATTAGAGATTCTGGCCTTCGATTCCTTAGCCTCGTAAGCGCCATAGAGAGCATCGCATATCTCGCGATATTCTGCGTATACCTTATCTTTCATCTTGAAAGGCACGAAACCGATCTTCTGCCATTCAGCCTGCAACTCCTTAACCTTACCGATCACCTCACGGCGGTCGCCATCAAGGGGAAGTTCCTTAAGCTGAGCTATCACGGCTTTCTTGGCCTCAAGGTTGGTGTTCTCCTCATCGCGACGTGCGGAAGTGAGTTTCTTACGCTCATCGAAGATATAGTTGCAAGCGGTCTGGAATCTCTGCCAGATTGCATCACTTATCTTGCGGGGTACGCTTCCCACCTTTTTCCATTCAGCCTGAAGAAGAACCACCTCATTTGCAGCCTTGTTGATATCCTCCTGATCTTTCAGAGCCTCGGCTTTCTCGCAGAGGGCAGTTTTAAGTTCAAGGTTACGGTTGAACTCATCTTTGGTTTTCTGGAAATATTCTGTTTTGGCGTTGAAGAAATCATCGCAAACCTTGCGGAAACGTGCGTAAAGAGCCACGTTTGCCTTCTTAGAGGCGAAACCATATTCCTTCCATTTCTTCTGGAGCTCGATCACCTTCTCTGTGGCCGCAGTCCAAGCATTGAATGAGTTAAGCTCTTCAATGTTGATTGCTTCTATCTCCTCGCAAAGTTTTGTCTTGGCTTCTTCATTAGCGAGTTCATTGGCTTTACGCTGCTCGAAATAATCCTGATGACGTTTGTTGATTACGGTTGAAGCCTCCTTGAATTCATTCCAGAGTTCTTCACGGATCTCTTTTGCCACCGGACCGATATTGCGCCATTCATCATGAAGCGTCTGCAACGAACGGAAAGCTGCAATAACATCGCCCTCATTCGCAAGCTTATGCGCCTCTTCTATAAGATTTTTCTTAGCTTCGAGATTCTTCTTGAAATCAAGGTCGCGAAGCTCTTTATTCATCTTCAGATGATCATAATACTGCTCGACCACTGCCTGGAAATTCTTCCAGATCTCAGTCTCGGCAGTAGCCGGAATATCCTTAATCTCCTTGAAATCCTGCTGTAGCTGCTGGAATTCGGAGAATTTAACATTAACATTATCAATATCTTCGGAGATAGCCCGTATTTTATCAAGTATCTCCTGCTTTTTGGCCAGATTTTCCGCCCGACGCTTCTCTTCAGCTTCAAGATGCGCGGCGCGTTTCTCTTTGAATTCGGCGAAAAGCTGCTTGAACTCAGCCTCCTGATCGTCGATTACGGAAGAGAAATCCTTGGGGTCATTGCCGGCTTCGACAAATGCATTCACCTCCTCAAGAGTCTCCTTGCTGCGGATGTTGAAGAATGCTTGCTTGATAGCTGTCACATCGCGGTGAGCATCCATACGGTTCTCGGCGAGGATAGCCTTGAGTGCGGCATTAAGTTCCTCCTTTGTCATCGCATGATAGTTGACGGGACTTTCCGTCTCCTCAGCAGTTTCTGAAATTGTTTCCTCTGCCACAGCCGATTCGGGTGCAGATTCTACGACAGTTTCCTCGACTGCAGCTTCCTGTGTTTCGAGGGGAGTAGGGTTGATCAACTCCTCTGCAGGAGTTGTCTTTTCAAGATCGTTCATATCGATAATGTTAGTGTTCCAAGACCGCGTTGCATCACAAAGGAGGCCACGCAGTCTTACGCTCATTAATATTGTTTAAATATTCTGCCTCAAAATTATATATTTAATTTTATTTGACAAAATATTTCACTATAATTTGCAAATAGTTAGCCTCTTTACTTTTCAACGCTCATCGAAAGGATGCGGATATCCTCTTTCGGACGGTCGGCGCGGCCGGTTTCTGCGTTCTGAATCTTCTCTACAGTATCCATCCCGCTGATCACTTCGCCGAAAACGGTATACGTTCCGTCAAGATGCGGAGTGCCTCCGATGCTCTTATAATCCTCGCGCATCTGCGAAGGCATCGGTTCAACAGGCACAGCCTTTTCCGTTTTCTCAATCAGCTCCAGACGCAGCTGTTCGAGGGCAGCTTCATTCTTGGCATCCATCAGCGAGCGGATCTGGCTTTCATATTCCTTGCACAATCCCTGAAAATATGCCTGACGACGCGCTGCGACTCCTCGCTCGGCCATTGCATCAAGCTGCGCATCTGAATACTTATTTCCGGTCACGATATAAAATTGCGAACCGCTGCTCTTGCGCTCCGGGTTCACGTTGTCGCCAGTGCGGGCAGCTGCCAATGCGCCATATTTATGATAATGGAGAGGATAATTGATTTCGGCATCTATCTGATAGCCGGGGCCTCCGCTGCCAAGCATCGCAGTAGAATCTGCATTTACCGACTGCGGGTCGCCCGTCTGCACCATGAAATCCTTGATTACGCGGTGAAACAAAACGCCGTTGTAAAATCCATCCTTAACAAGTTTCAGAAAATTATCGCGGTGTTTGGGGGTGTCATCATAAAGTTTGATCTTGATGTCGCCGGCGGTGGTCTTAACATCAACCACCGGGCCTGCCGGAAGTTCGGAGGCTCCCTGAGCTGTAGCCATACTTATAAACAGTATTAAAGTTAATATAATCTTTTTCATTTTTAGTCTTTTACATTGCCGATTGCTCGTAAAGTCGCTTATAGATTCTGCGGAAATTATCGTCAGCCTGTTTCAAATCTTCGGCGCGATCCATATAATCCGTACCCCAAAGAGCTTCGAGCAGAGAACCGATATAACGACGGTCGCGGTCGCGCTCTATGGCACCCTCCACGAGCGGGGCGATCCAGCTGTCGAAACGTTCACGATCCACAGCTGCAAGATAGCGGGCGGTGCTACAGAGGAACTGACCTGTGGTGTCGGCATTGCGAAGCTTCATCACCATGTCGCCCATCTGCAATTCATTATCATTCTCGGCGTTGTCAACGATATATTCGTATATTTTCATTCCCTCCTCCAACTGGTCGGAGGCATTGTTTTGTTCGTTCATATCATTTTCTCCTCTTAAGATAATGCAAATTTACAGAATTTTTGGGAGTCTACAAAAATTTGAGTAAATTCGCGAGTCTGCAAAAAGCGAATGTCGGCCAAAGGTCGGTACGCGGTGCCTAAGGCATTTTGACAGACCGCAAAATAAATTTTTTCGATACATTTGCATAAAATCATTCAAAACAGCGCATAATGGACTCTTTTGTAATTGTTATAGGGCGTCAATACGGATCCGGCGGTCGAAGCCTCGGAAAGAAACTCGCGGAAAAACTCGGTGTGCAATACTATGATAAGGAACTTTTGTCGGAGACGGCCGACTCACTCGGCTTTTCCAAGGAGCTATTCATGAAGGCCGACGAACGCAAGCCGTCGTTTTTCCGTTCGTTTGTATCTTTCAATTACGGCTCACCCTCGGCGGCGTTCAGTTCGTATGTGCTATCGGACGACAACCTCTATCGCGCCCAAAGCCACGTAATCAAGGCCATTGCGGAGAAAGGTCCGTGCATCATCGTAGGGCGTACAGCCGACTATGTGCTGCGCGATCATCCCGGTCTTATTAGCGTATTCGTTCATGCACCGATAGAGCACCGCGCCAAAACCATCATCAGCCGTGGCGAGGCAGAAACCGAAGAGAAGGCAATGGAGAAAGCCCGCAAACTTGACCGTTCACGCGAAAGCTACTACAACTTCTTCACCAACCGCAACTGGGGCCACGCCGACAATTACCACCTCACCTTCGACTCATCCGTTGTCTCCATCGACGAAATCGCTGACCTCATCGCCTCGCGCCTCCACAAGTAGCGGAAGTTTCCCAACCTCCGCTACGGCATTATATTCAGCACTCTTCTATCGGTGATTATTGATAGGAGCATAGTTATTATTAACAACGTCGTCGTCGATTATCAGCCAATATTCTACATAACGTTTTTTCTTATTTTGTTGAGACCAATTGCTTCGATAAGACCAATAATCTTCTGCAATTTCTTTTTGAGCATTATCCGGATCTCCGCCAACTAAGATTCTATCAATATAATAATCTTTTAACCATAAAGGTCTGCTCTCATGCTCGGGAGTCTTCTGAACGTATGCAGAGAGCTCCACTATATCTGAGAATTTCAGTGATTCTCCAGGTTTTAATTCAAATGGCGATCTATAATAATCAATCTTTTCAGATCCATTTCCAAGAAGATATACGGAATTATAATTCCAGTATGGTTTACCGGCTTCTAAAGCTCCCTCAACCCAATCTTGAGGGTAAAATAATAAATGTATAGTTTCAGATGATCGGTTACTTATAATATAGACGTATTCGCTGGAAGGATCACAGGAAACCAATGATAATCCACAGATGATTATCATTATTGAAGCTATAAATTGTTTAAATTTCATAACGCTGAGTTTGCTTAGATTAGTTTTATAGATCCCAAACCGCGTATTGCCGAACTTGATCGGGATTCATTATGATGCAAATATAAAGATATTAATTATAATTTGCAAATATACTCTGATAATAGGGTTCTTATATCATACACAATCCCCGATATTGTAAAATTAGCGAGTGGATAGAACTTTTTTGGGTGTTTTTTCTTTTTAATAGTAAATCAATATTAATTATTAAAAGGAATTTTTAACCATGAGGAAAGTTATCTACGCAATCGTTTATCTGGCAGCGCTGATAATAGGCTCGGTACTGCTTATATTCAACCATCAGGCTGTTGAAAACACACAGCCTACACTCCATCCGGTGATGATTGCCGCCGGTATTATTTTCGTTATCCCCGGTCTATATCTGCTTATCGCCTCGCTGATTCCGCATAAGGACGCCAACGGCGTGGTTATATCGCGTCCGTGGATCAGTACGGTAATGGGTATAATCGCTCTTATTTGGGGCGTATTGATTCTCATCATGCCCGGCGGACTTCTCGGTTACCTTAACATTACGCTCGGTGTCTCACTCATCATCGCGGGTCTGGCGCAGATCACATGGATAATCAAAGGTCGCAAAGCCAACGGTGCTCCTATTTGGCTCTACATAATTCC
Organism: Muribaculaceae bacterium; assembly: GCA_029071345.1. Lineage (GTDB taxonomy): Bacteria > Bacteroidota > Bacteroidia > Bacteroidales > Muribaculaceae > Lepagella. Next base: position 13,697 of record JAIEAO010000032.1, read on the forward strand.
CTTACTCGTCATTGCAGCCGGTGTGTGGGTATTACTTTTAAAGACTGATTATCAGAATCCCGGTCGAGAGATTATTCAGGGGTGCATTATTTCAGGAATTGCATTAGTGGTTTGGGCCATCAACGGTTTCGGTAGCCTTCCGCGCCGCAAGAAAACTCTTAAGGATATAGAGAAGGAGACCAAACGTCTGGAAAAAGAGCAGCATAAAGCTATGAAGGAGGAGGCTGATCAAGCATCTGCTCGTCTTGAGGAGGCTAAGGCAAACACCGAAGCCGCCCGCAAGAACGAAGAGCTGGCTAAGCAGGCGGCAGAAAAGGCTCATAAGAAACTCGAATCGGCCGAGGAAAATAAAGCAGAAGTCAAAGAAACTGAGACGAAGGCTGAAGATACTGAGAAAAAGGGAGCTGATGCCACATCTGCCGAACCCGTTTCCGCGTCTGAACAACAGGAAGCATAAATCATAGCTGAGGTTTCCAACCTCAGCTTATATACAAACGCAATGCGGAAGTTTCTTAACTTCCGCTACGGCATATTATTTGCAAGGGCGATATAATTATTTGCCAAAACATCACGTTATATACTATAGACAGAAATGTGGTCTGTCGCTTGCTCTCCCTTGAGGAAGCAAGAGGAAAGTCCGGGCAACACAGAGCATCGCGTTTTCTAACGGAAAGCCGGCGGCGACGTCGGGGCGATATGTGACAGAAAATTACCGCCTCCCCTTTTTTCGGGGGAGGTAAGGGTGAAAAGGTGAGGTAAGAGCTCACCGGCTTCGATGGCGACACCGAAGGCCGCACATCCCGCGAGTTGCAAGGCCAAATATACCGGCAGTTAAGGATTGCTCGTCCATTGCCGGGGGGTAGGCTGCTGAAGCCCGCGGGCAACCGTGGCGCTTAGATAAATGACAGACACCGGACCTCCGAGTCCGGCACATAACCCGGCTTACATCATCTCTGTCTTTCTATCACGGGGTGTCAGGCATTTTCTGACACCCCGTTTTTTTATTTCACGGTTCACTATGAATATATTCAACAAACTCAAGGCCATGGCGTCGCGTCTGATTATCAAGACGAAGAATTTTATTTCATATAGCATTTCCGGTGTATGGAACGACCCTCGGCGCACCACCGGTGTCCGTCTGCTACGCACGGTCAACCTTGCTGTCAACTCCTTTCTCGACCGCGGTCTGCAGAACCGGTCGATGGCTCTCACCTACTCCACCGTGCTCGCTATGGTTCCTGCAATCGCGCTTCTCGTGGCTATAGGGCGCGGATTCGGACTGCAAGAATCTCTACAGGAGGAGCTCTATAACTTCTTCCCATCACAGCATAAGGCGATCTCGACGGCCCTGCAGTTTGTCGACTCCTACCTTAATTCAGCCACTCAAGGGGTGTTTGTAGGTGCCGGTATCATATTTCTTCTTTGGACTGTGATTTCGCTGCTCTCTTCAATTGAAGATGCTTTCAACACCATCTGGGATGTGAAGCATGATCGCTCCCTATTCAAGAAAGTGACCGATTACATTGCAATCTGCCTTATTATCCCCATTCTGATGATATGCTCCTCAGGTGTGTCGATATTCATGTCGACGACCATTCAGGATAACCTCTCGGTACCCTTCCTTACGCCGGTGGTAAATATTATTCTTGAGGCCGCTCCGGTGATCCTATATTGGATAGCATTCTCCCTCTCCTACTTATTGATTCCGAACACTAAAGTCAACATCAAATATGCCTGCATATCGGGCGCGATATGCGCTGTGGCGTTTACCATCCTGCAGCTGCTGTTTGTCAACGGTCAGATATATGTATCGAAATATAACGCCATCTACGGTTCGTTCGCATTCCTTCCTTTGCTCCTGATATGGCTCCAGCTCTCGTGGTTGCTTCTGCTCAGCGGTTGCGTTTTGACTTACTCCCTACAGAACGTCTTTACTTTCAACTTCAACAGCAATTCCGACAAACTCTCTATCGACGGCTGGAATTCCGTGGCACTGATAGTCATGTCCGTTATAGCGCAGAGATTTATCCACCATAAAAAACCGATCTCAGAGGTTGAGATAGCCCAGTCATACGATCTCCCGATCCGATTGGTTACGCGCATAGTCCAGAAATTCCATTCCTGCGGACTGACTTATACCGTTCAGACAGGCGACGACGCCGAGGGGGAAGTGCCGGCTATAGAGTTAGGCGCTTATACCGTAGCCGATTTCATGAAGAAATATAACTCCGCCGGAGATATAGCGTTCCTGCCGAACATACGCAAAATTTATGCCGACCTTTTCGCGATAATACTCCCGATCCGCAGCCGATGCTATGACGAGTATTCATCCATTCTTGTCAGAGATCTGCCCATCCCCACTCCAAATCAGATCAACTCCTTTCTCAACTCTGAAGCAGCCGGATTAAGTGTAAAATGAATAGATGATGGCATATCGACAACAAAGGCCCTGCTGTTCAGAATTACAGCAGGGCCTTTGCCTCTCTATAATTATTACGATTTTGGGAATCCGGGTTATTTTATGTTTGCAAGTGCGGAATTAAGGAGTTGGATAGTCAACGAATCGTATTTATCTCTTTCGGATATCATAGTTTTCAGCAGTTCGCGCGCAGCATCCTTATCCCCCTCACTTAAACCTTTAATGTTTTGACTACTCTGGGCCTGCTTAAATATTTTGGCCGCCAACGCCTGCTGTCCGGCAGAATTCGCGTTCGTATTCGACAATGCCTGGATATAGTTTACCATCTTGCTGAACCAGTTCTCATCCGTTGTCTGAACCTGAATATAGTTCAGACCGGAATTTGAATATGCCCTATTCTGGCGATATTTTAGGGTAGTGGCGTAAGTCACAATCAGCGTACCCTCAACCTTATCCTTCCCTTTCTTCCAATACATCGCGTAAGCATACCGATAGTTACCCGATTTGTCTTCACTTTTGGGAGCTAAATAGAGGGCATAGTAATAGTTATAACCGTGAGGATTTACAAGAACCCCGGCCCCTGAACCGTCACCGACTGCCACCGATATCTGCTGGCTATTTTTATCGGATTTCCCTTCGTTTATGCTATATGCTTTATCCTCATCTGTTTTAAAGGCTTTCAGGATATTTTCTATAAGTTTAAACTTAGATGCGGGGAGCGTGAAACTATATACGTCGTACTGGGATTCCTTTACTCCTGTCTCCGCATCCTTGTTCAGACTGTGGCTTTCCGTATATTCCACATCCGAATTTTTCAAAAGTTCATTGAATGCCCTCTGAACATTGGTCTGCGCCGTCGTGCTCAAAGGAAGCAAGAGAGCTAATAGAGAGAGAAGCGCAATAATTTTTGTTTTCATAATTTTTCGTTTATAACATTGTTAACTGATTTATATTTACACCGTTATTGAATTGGTTGACAATACTGTCGGCCACCTCAGGCATTGCGGAAAGCATCTCCGCCAACCCTTCGAGGTCCATGGCGTAGTCTTCCTGATATACCCGGGCGAGGGCCATAGCCACCTCGTTGTCGACTCTTGCTTCTTCTATGCGAATAAACTCCTCGGAATCGGCCTTGTTCGTTTCCGACTTGGCTTCGACTTCAATAATCTTCGTAACACCGATAGAAAATTCAGGGGTATTATCGTTATCATTTAATGATTTCGATTCATTATCGCTGGTTGCGACCTTAGATATATAAGGCGTTTTTACCGGCTGACAGGTATTGGAATCTGACAGTATGAATTTGGTTGCGATAGTTCCGCAAGTCAGAATCGCGGCAATCACGGCAGCTGCGCTTAACCAACGCAGATTGAAACTTTTCCGGGGTTTTAGGGCAGCTATTTCACTCTGCATCCTTGACCATTCGGCGTCAACATCAATCTCAGGCATCGGAATCAATTCACTTGCGAGTCCGGCCGAGATTTCGTATAATTCCTTCAGCTCTGAATCCGACAAGATCATTGCTATGTCATCGTCAGCCAGAGTTTCCGGTTTATCGATCATTTTCCCTATTAATATATCCTTATCCTCTTCGGTCATAATAATTCCGATTTAAAATGTTTGCGTAATTTTTTAAGTGCATTTACCAGACCTTTATTCACCATGGCCACTGACACTCCCAACTGTCCGGCCGCATCTTTATATGACAGACCCTCCGAATATATTTTGCCTACAATCTGACTCTCCCGTGGTGAAAGAAGCATCGTTAGCGCTTGCTCAAGTTTTTCTCCGCTGATGCGGGGCTCTTCATGCTCATCTGATTCTTCAAGCGTGAGTCTGCGCTTCAGACGTTCCTGAACATCAGTCGCCGCAATGCGGTTGAGACAAGAATTGCGTACCGTGCGAATAATGTATGCCGCCTCATTTTCAACCGCAGAATCGGTCTGCCACAATTTCATGAATGCCTCCTGAACAGCATCATGCGCCTCATCAGCATCATGCAGCATTCTCATCGCAAGTGCCAATGCGTTCTGAAAGCACCGTCGATATATGTCTTCGAATTCTGCGATTGAATATAGCATTTTTAGGAATCTTTATCTATATGACAAGTCACCCCGGAAAATCATTACCCCAAAAATATTATTTTTTGATTCTCGAAAAACTTTTTATTAAAAAACAGGAGATACCAAGGGAAGGTACCTCCTGCTCAATCAAAATTAATCTATCACAACTTTATTATTCGGATTATTTGGCCGTTTTATTTGGAGCGGCCTTTTTGAATGGATCCTTCTTTGCCGGACCTTTCATCCCTCCGGCGTTTTTATGTACCGGTTT
>JAIEAO010000033.1 GCA_029071345.1 Muribaculaceae bacterium
AAATATAACAATTCTAAGCCGAAAATTCTATTAATTGTTGATAAAAATGTAAAATGTCTTACCCGGCGCGGCATTCGCCGCGCCGGGTGAAGGTTATGGGATGGTGATTACTACCCCACACAGCGCTCGCTGTGCTCGCTTATGCGGGGTTATGATTATCTCGCCCCTTCGGGGCTATTGCTAATCGAGAGATTATTGGGAGGGGGTATTATAATGTGATTAGAGGTTTTTCAGGAAACTCTCTTTGTGCACTATCACGCGCATATGGGTGCCTTTTCCTATCAGGTTCTCGCCCTCGTGGGCCTCGACATTGAAATACAGTTTCTTACCATCGATTTTTATGAGAGTAGCTGTGGCAGTGATATGCTTGTCTCTTTTCGACGGACGGAGATGGGAAATGTCGAGATGCGCACCTACGGTGGTATAACCTTCGTCGAGTTCATCTTTTACGGCCTTCATGGCAGCGTTTTCCATCAGAGCCACCATCGCGGGAGTGGCGAATACGTCAAGGTCGCCCGAACCCATCGCGATCGCGGTGAGCATAGGGGAGATTAAGACTTCGCTGGTATGTGTCAATCCTTCTTTGAGCATTATATGTAATGTTTAATGTGTAATAAGTAATGTTAAATGGGGTTATTTTGTGAAGGAAAATTTATGGGTTCCTTCTTTTAAGTTGAGATAGCCTCCTTTGGGAGCAGGCACTGTCGCCTCCGTTCCGGCGGGCACGGTAATCGTGCCGTTGATGCTGTTTCCTTTGCGTTTAAGGGAAACGGATATGAGTCCGTAATTGGTGTCGACACTGGCCGACGCTTCTTTGAGTCTTCCCATCTGCGGATTAACGGCAAAGGTGCGGAAACCGGGCGAGGTGGGGGCGATGCCGCATACTTTCTGGCTCAAAAGAGTCAACGGTCCGCCGCTCCAGGCGTGGTTGACTGTTCCGCCACCGAATCCTTCCGCTCCGATACCCCATCCCTCAAAGAGAGTGGAGTAATCTTCGTATGAAAGCATACGCCCATAACGTTTGTGCATCCGGTCGAAGGCGCGGTCTGGTTCATCCATTATAAATAATGCCTCGAGCACGTATTTCTCCATATAAGGGCTGGCGTGATATTCCTTGTCGAGAACCTTAGTCAATGCGGGATATTTGTCGGCAGAAGCAAGACCGGAGACTATTGCCATTGCCTGAGCACGGTCATCGGTCTCACCCTTATAGTCTTGGGAACGATAGGCCGAGCCGGTCCAATATCGTTTGTCGAAATTCTTCTCGATGCCGTTCATTATTCCTGTTATCATGGCTGCGTCGCCATCCAAGCCTAACTGTTTAGCAAATTCGCGTTCGGCTTTGAGAGCGAGATAATACCAGCAGTTGGTCAGCACGCCGAGGTCGATATTCTCGCCCCAATCGCCCCAGTTCCATTCACCTTTGCGCGGTATTGAAAGACCATCTTCATCGACTTTCCAGACTTCATGCAGATACTTTTTCAGACCGGGATAAATCTCCGCCACAAAACTGTTGTCGGCTGAGTAAAACCCTTGGGTATAGAAGCCGTACCAACCTACGGATGCTAACATCTGCAATGGCAGCTCCTTATGCCAGTTTCCGGCGGGCACAGGGGAGTAGATCGTGCCGTTCGGGCGCTGCCAGTTCATCAGTTCCAAAATACCTTTGTATGCCAACTTATGAGCTGACGGCGAGAGGGCATAGAAAGTTTCGCCGAGTTCGTTAACCGCGTCGCCCCACCATTGGGCTCGTTCACGGTCGGGGCAATCCATATAATTGTCGCGCATCGTTATGTAGAGGGTGCGCGCCGAGCGTTTCCAAAGTTCGTTGAGGAAAGGGTCGTCACATTCAAAAGAGCCTGTAAACTCAGCGTCGTAACCTGTTTCTCGGAATTTAAGGTCTATAACCTCGACCTCCTCGGGAATCACATATATCACCTCATGACCGTTCATCCATCCCGGGTTTTCATACTCCTGTTCGCCATCTTTGGTAATATATTCGGCTCTGACGTTGTAAGCCGACCCGCCGTTGTAATTGTCGGTAAGTATGTCAATCTTCTTCCCGGCGGGTGCCTTGACTTTCAGATAAGGGGTCACCTGCGCATTATACGGCAGACGGCAACGGATGGTATCGTTAACGCCTTGTGTAACCGAAACATAAGGCGTTAAACCGTAATCTTTCCACATCGGTATAGGCCGCTTCACCAATTTCCCGAAAGGCTCGTTACCCGCTTCAGCAATCACCGCCACACTGTGAAATTTACCGGTATAGCCCGGCTGATTCCAACCTTTGGGAGCTTTGTCAGCATCGAAACGGATATTTGATTCTGCGAGGCGGAAATTGGGGAAGGGAGCAGCCGTATTGGAAAAAGCATCAACATCCACATAACCCCAACTACCATCCGACACGATTACAGGAGAACCATCTGCGGTTGCATCGAAAATGAGGCCGGCAGACCCGCTGTTGGCATGCGAAAAACCGTTTTTGCCGAAATGCCACAGCAGCACAGCGATAGTGTTGTCACCTTTCTGCAGATAGGGAGCAATCTCAATCTCATCATAATATCCGTCACCGGGAGCCGGACCACGTTTCAATCCGCCCTCAAACACCACCGGCTGACCGTTGATCCAAAGCCAATACTTAGTGTCGGCGCCGATTTTAGCCTTGACTGAGGACGGAACAGAATCGAGCTTTTGATCTTTACGGAAAGCGATCCAGGTGTTAGGTGTGCTGTTGGTGTGTGCTGAGGATATCCACGAGCCGTGCCAGTCGTCGGCCAAGCAGACCGAGGAGGAGATAAGAAGAAGTAAAGATGCCGGATAAAAGAGATTCATAATCAATATGGATAATAGTTTTATGCAAAAATAGTAAATTATTTGAACTTTTGTGTATTTTGCGGTCAGTCAAAATGCCTTCGGCACCGCGCACCGGCCTTCGGCCGACGTCCGCTTTTTGCTGACTCGCGAAATTACTTAAATTTTTGCGTGGTCACAAAAATTTAAGTAATTTTGCAAAACAAACCCAATATCTATATAATGACAAAGATCGGATCGGTATTCACCCCGAAGGCTAAAAAAGCGCTCCTTCTCGGAAGCGGAGAGTTAGGTAAAGAAGTTGCATTGGAATTGATGCGTCTCGGTGTAGAGGTGATCGCGTGCGACAGGTATGCGAATGCGCCCGCAATGCAGGTTGCGCACCGTTCTCATGTTTTGAATATGCTCGATGCTGCAGAGCTTCGCAAGGTAATTGAGTTGGAAAAGCCCGACCATATCATCCCTGAAATCGAGGCTATCGCCACTCCGGAGCTTCTGAAATTGGAGGAAGAGGGTTATCATGTCACTCCGACTGCCAAAGCAGCATGGTTAACGATGAACCGCGAAGGTATCCGCCGTCTCGCAGCCGAGGAGGTTGGCCTTGTGACTTCTCCTTATAAGTTCGCATCTACATTCGAGGAGTTTGAGGCTGCTATCAAGGAAATCGGTATACCTTGTGTTGTTAAGCCCGTAATGAGCAGCTCGGGTCACGGCCAGAGTGTAGTTAAATCGGAGGCAGATATCCTTCCCGCTTGGAAAGAGGCTCAGGAAGGTGGTCGCGCCGGTGCCGGTCGCGTTATCGTTGAAGGCTTCGTGGATTTCGATTATGAAATCACACTGCTTACCGTAAGAAGCATCAGCGGAACCACATATTGCGAACCCGTTGGCCACATTCAGGTAAACGGTGATTACCGCTATTCATGGCAACCGCAGCCTATGTCGGAGAAAGCCCTTGAGCGTGCCAAAGAGATGGCTAAGAAGATTACCGATGCTCTCGGAGGCTACGGTATCTTCGGCGTGGAACTCTTCATTAAGGGTGACGATGTAATCTTCAGTGAGGTTTCACCCCGTCCGCACGACACAGGTATGGTTACGATGATTTCTCAGGACAAGAGCGAATTCGGCCTGCATGCCCGCGCATTGCTCGGTCTCCCCGTTCCTGAGATTCGCTTCTACGGTCCGTCGGCATCGCGAGCTGTAGTTGTTGAAGGCGACACAGATACTATCGAGTTTGAGAACCTTGAGGAAGTGCTTTCCGAACCGGGTACAGATATGCGTATTTTCGGTAAACCGGAAATCAAGGGACATCGCCGCATGGCCGTGATTCTCGCAACCGCTGACAGCGTTGAGGAAGCCAAAGCCAAGGCTGACCGCGCATACGAGAAACTTACCGTTAAGACATATTGATAGATTCCCAATAATATAAACTAACCGGCTGAAATTTGCTTTCAGCCGGTTAGTTTTATTCTAATCTTTGTTGAATTGATTGCGGTGGGCGATTATGGATTTCATGTTGGCTTGAGCCCATTCGGTTAACTTAATAATTATCGGCACAAGAGATTTACCGCTTTCCGTCAGAGAATATTCCACACGGGGAGGAACTTCCTGATAGACCTTACGGTTTACGAGTCCGTCGGCTTCGAGAGTGCGGAGTGTTGAGGATAATACTCTTGATGAGATGTCTGGAATCTTGCGGCCAAGCTCATTGAAGCGGATAGGTTCGTTTTCGCTGAGGACAAGGATAACAAGTAGCGCCCATTTATTGCCGAAACGAGCGATCACATTTCTAACAGGACATATCTCTATTATCGAATTCAGCTGTTCCTTCTTTCTCATAATCAGAATATTTTTCAATGCAAAGTTAGTATTTCATAATCAGTTATCCAAGAATAAATTACTTCTAAATTTTAATTAAAATTTTTCATTGCGGTTAAGTGGTTGATAAATAATAAAAGCGAGAAAAAGGTTACTATGGGGATATTTTATAACCTCTTGATGAGTACGAAATAAAAGACTATATTTGCATAAATTTGAAGTATAACCAATAAAATTTTATCAAGATGACACGTATCGAAAACTATGCCGGCAAGCACACTGCTCAGGCTTATCTTTGCAAGAATGTTGACGCTGAGAAACCCGCAGCAGCCTGTGGTTCAGCTTGTGGCGCCGGCGACGAAAAGCCCGAAGCAAAGCCCGCGGCTTGCGGTTCAGCTTGCGGAGCAGGTGAGAAGTAATATATGGAGTATTTTGCTTTTCAATGGCATATCACCGACAGTTGCGACCAGAGGTGTGAGCATTGCTATATTTTTTCCGAAGGGCATCCTCATCTGATAGAGATGCCTCTCGAACGCGCCAAAGAGGTGATCGCCCAATGCGAGGACATGTGTCGCCGCATGGGCAGATTGCCTTATTTCTATATCACCGGCGGAGACCCGATACTGCATAGGAAGTTTTGGGAGATTGCCGAGATCCTGGAAGAGCATAAGATTCCGTTTACTATCTTGGGGAATCCGTTTCACCTTACCGATGAGGTTTGCGCGAAGTTGAAAGAGGTCGGTTGCGAGAAATATCAGCTCTCCATCGATGGTATGAGGGAGACACATGATTCGATACGTAAGCCGGGGTCATTTGATACAACCATCGCAAAGATTGATGTATTGAAACGGAATGGTATCAGAGTTGCCATCATGACTACCGTGTCGGGTACGAATATAGATGAAATACCCGATCTTATCGACCTTGTAGTTGAAAAGAAGGTGAATGTCTTTGCATTTGGAAGATATTGCCCCACGTCGGAAGAGAAGTCTACTCATATATCGCCCGAAGAATACCGCGATTTCTTGAATATTATCTGGAAGAAGTTTGAGGAGCATAAAGATTCCGATACGATTTTCAATCTCAAGGACCATCTCTGGACACTCTATCTTTATGAGAAGGGATTGTTTAAGATTCCCGAAAACAGTGATCCCGATGCTATCTACGACGGTTGCCACTGCGGTGATTGCCATTTTACGATCCTTCCCAACGGAGATGCGATGGCTTGCCGACGGTTTGACAGTATTGTCGGTAATGTGTTCAAAACACCTGTCTATGACATATGGCATGGTGAAGAGATGGCGAAATACCGTCGTTACGAAGACTTTGAGAAATGCTCCAAATGTGAACTGTTACGTTTCTGCCGAGGATGCCCCGCCGTTGCGTTCGGTTATCATCGGTCATTTTATGCTCCCGACCCTCAATGTTGGAAAAAGATATGAAAGCAGTTGTATTATGCGAGCCGTGTAAGGCTGAGGAGATGGCTTTGACGGAAGTTCCTATTCCCGAAGTGCGTTCGGGTTGGGTACTAATTAAAGTTAAAGCTTTCGGTATCAATCATTCCGAAGTGCTGTTGAGACAGTTTGAGGTCTCACAACCCTATATTAACAAGCCAATAATCCCGGGAATAGAATGTGTGGGAGAGATTATAGATCCCTCGGATAGTGGTTTCCGAAAAGGGCAGCGTGTGATGGCATTGATGGGTGGAATGGGGCGCAGTTTCAATGGCAGTTACGCGGAATACGCTCTGTTGCCTGTAAGTCATGTTTTTCCAGTTGAAAGCAGTCTTGACTGGGCTGAATTAGCAGCCATACCTGAAACTTTTTATACGGCCTACGGTTCGCTGTTCGTCTCATTGCAACTACAGAAGGAGGACACGTTGCTGATCAGGGGAGGTACGTCTACCGTAGGTCTTGCCGCTTTGCAACTTGCCAAAGCTGTCGGGGCTAAAGTTATCTCGACAACTCGAAGCGAAAGCAATGCCGAAATCCTCCAAAGTATCGGCACGGATGAGGTGATTCTTGAGGGTGAAGATTTTCGCTCGAGACTATTGGAGAAATATCCTGACGGTGTTACAAAAATACTTGAACTTATCGGGGCTGCTACCTTAAAAGAATCATTGAGATGTGTTGCTAAAGGGGGAATAGTATGTCAGACCGGATTGTTAGGCGGTGTATATGGACTGAAATATTTCGATCCGATCAAAGATATTCCATCGGGGGTGTATCTCACAGGATTCTATAGCAACAATTCGACGTTGAGCGAAATAAAAGATATGATGTCGCTTATCGAACAAGGAGGAATTCATCCGATCATTGCCGACACATTTACACTCGACAACATTTCCGCAGCTCACCGGCTCGCCGAGCAGCGCGGACAAATCGGAAAAATAGTAGTAACAGTATAGATGACAGAGCATCTATACTGTTATTTACATTTATTTTTAGAAATTGAGGCCGGCCTCTTTGAAGAGTTTGCGGTCGTCTGCAATGGTGTTGCTAACAGTGGTTAGCATATCGCCCATCAGTACGCCGTTCATTCCTCCGGTCATTATGCGGAGCATTGAGTCGTGGCTTAGGCGCATTCGTCCTCCGGCGAATCTCAGGGATTTGGTAGGGAGGATGAAACGGAATATAGCCACTGTGCGGATGATATCCTCCTCGCTGATCAAAGGGGTGTTCTCAAGCGGAGTACCCGGTATTGGGTTGAGAATGTTGATAGGCACTGAATCCACGTCCATCTCGGCAAGTTCGAAAGCGAAATCTATACGGTCTGCCATCGTCTCGCCCATACCTATGATACCTCCTGAGCAAACTTCCATACCGCACTTTCGGGCGGCGGCAATCGTGCGTCGCTTATCTTCGGGAGTATGGGAGGTGCAAAGAGTTGGGAAGAATTTGGAAGAAGTTTCCATGTTGCAATGATAGCGTTTCACTCCTGCATCTTTCAGCATCTGCATCTCCTCCTCGCCGAGCAATCCCATTGATGCGCAAAGATACAGATCTGTCTCTTTTGCAAGATGCCTGTAAGTATCGCAGAATTTCTCGAGATCACGTTTGGAGACAGCACGTCCGCTGGTTACGAGCGAGAATTTACGGATTCCGGCTTTATTGTTGGCTTCAGCTGCGCCGAGCACCTCTTCTTCATCAAGGAAATTATAGGTCTCGCACCCTGTGTGATGACGTGTAGCTTGAGCGCACCATTTGCAATCCTCTCCACACATTCCGCTGCGGGCATTGACAATCGAGCATGAATCTACGTCAGTTCCCTGCCAGTGACGGCACACTTCATTTGCCACGTCGCAAAGAGCGTCAAGATCAGCATACTCCGCTGCCCAATCAGCCTCTTCGCGCGATATGCTCTCACCCCGCAACCCCTTTTTCTTTATCGTTTCAAGTCTCTCAATGTCTTTCATATTTAAAAGCCTTAAGTCTTTATTTTTGTATCACCTATCAAAAATAGGGAGTAGCGATCCCATCAATGGTATTCACCAAAGATGTCGGGTCGCTACTCCGAATATCGTTTAATGTCGATCAAACAGAACGCTGTCTGATTACACAACAAAGTTACTAATTATTTCTCCAACCACCAATTTTTTGATACAAATTATTTGACTTGAAGAATAATGCCGAGGTGGTTATTCGGGGCGCATGATGAGGGTGGAGTGCCAGCGGTTGAGGTCTTTGACGTAGGGACGAATATCCTTCAGTTCGTCAAGCGCTTTCAGATAATCGGTGTGCATATCTTTTCCGAAACGTTCATTGGCATGCATTACGATTAATCTGTAGGCATTATCGGTCAGGTTTTCCTTATAATTCTTGGCAAGATATTCCTTGACTTTATTCAGTTCCTGATCTGTGACACCATTGGCAAGCATATCGGCTACCGTAGCCTGAACAAAAGCATTGGTCTCATCCTCATGTCCTGGTTCTACCTTGATATAACTCGGCATCATGATTGTGGGTGAATCTGTGCCGTTCATGCCGGCGCTGACTGAGCAGTGACCCTGCACTGAATATGTCCATCCTCTTTTCTCACGGAGTTCATCCATCAGACGTGTACGCAGAATCTGACCAAAGGCTGTAGCTGCAATCACATGAGGCAGATCATATTCCGAATTGCCTGTATAGAAATTATAGACCACTCCGACGGGACTGCTCATCGGTCGGGTAAAATCGATAGTCTGGTTTGCCTGAGTGAAGCGATAATTGATATCTTTGGGAGTCTCGATTCGGCCATTGGTAGGTAATGAAGCGATATAACGTGACAGGCAGTTTTCAAGTGAGTCCGTGTTGAAGTCACCGGCAACATAGAAAACAAAGTCTGCCATATCTCCGAAACGGTCGCGATACACATTGAGCGCAAGTTCGGGATCGACATTGTTAACCAATTCCACAGTTTCTTTCGCACCGAGCGGGTGACGTGAATAGACATTGCGGTGAATTGAATCTCCCATAACCTGAATCGGGTTCACATGCTGATTTCTAAGTTTATTGCGCTCGGCGTTCAGCATGGCGTTGATAGCCGGCATATCGGCGCGAAGATCGGTCGCTTTCTGATGAATCATGCGGAATGCGTCGGTCATATCCTCTTTAGTAGTTGCAGACTCGATGCTCTCCTCTGTATTTGTAATTTTGAGAGAAGTATTGATTTTGCGTGACAAACCGAGATTCTTGAGGTCATTGGCCGTGCGCTCTCCGGCTCCGCATACTGCCAACACATCATTTATCATCTTGAGCGTGGGAGCATCCTTCTCATTATAATTCTGTGACAAACCACCTTGACCGATACCACGGATAAAGATTTGGTCGGGCACTTCGGCGGACTGCCATGCTATCACCTTAATGCCGTTGGAAAGGGTATATTCAATGGCGCCATCGTAAATATAAGGTTTCTTCCCTGTGATGCTGCCTGCTGTCGGTTCATTATCGAGGATGTTACCTGAATCGTGATGTGGCTGATAGGGAAGGAGTTCAAGTGCGTTTACTGAATAGAAAGCATTGCTCAACTCCTCGGGATTGATTACCGGATAATCCTCCTTTTCGGGTGAATAGGATATGATGACTGCATTTTTTCCATCGGGATTGACAACCGATTTTATATATTTTTCTGTATCGGCAAGAGTTACGGCGTTGAGAAGCGCTAACTTGCGATCGTATTCATCGGCAATCTCGGTAGGTTCGGTTCTGTCAATAAAATTACGCACATATCGGCGAGCATAGTCTGTGGAATTTGATTTTGCAGCCTTTTTCTTTTTATCGTTAAGATCCTTAGCCATCTGTTTCTTGGCGATATCCAGCTCTTCTTGGGTGAATCCATGACGATAGGCGCGTGAAAGCTCGGAATACCATAACTTAATTGCATCTGCTGCTTTTCCAGGTTTGGCAACGCCGCGCATCACTAATGATTTTACACCGCGGGAGAGCATGAATTTAGTTTCACCAACACCAAGATAAGTGTGCGGACATTCCGGGTCAAGTTCGATTTCATCGAAGCGGGCGGCAAGCATACTTCCGGCAAGGTCGGCCGCCAATTCGTTTTCATATTCGGGATGACGGAAATGGAGCTGCACGAGATTTGTAGCCTGCTCCGGGTCAAACTCGCAGACTACTATGAGTTTTTCGTTAGCCGGCACTTCGGGCAGACCTTTAATAGCATTACCCTTGCGCTTGATGCCTCCGAACATTGACTTCACCTGTGCCTCAACATAATCAGGGTCAATGTCACCGACTACAATCACTGCCTGATTTTCCGGATGATACCATTTATTATAGAATCCCTTTAAGGTCTTAGGTTTGAAATTCTTAACGACCTCCATTTTACCGATAGGCATTCGTTGACCGTAAATGCTGCCCGGATAGATGTAGGGGAGAGCTTTTTCGAGCTGACGGTTAGTCGCGGAATTGCGGTGTCTCCACTCATTTTCGATCACTCCGCGTTCTTCATCGATTGCTTTGGGATCAAGAGTGACGTCTGAACACCAGTCCTGAAGGATGAGCAGACATGAATCAAGCACCTCCTTACGGTTCATGGGTACTTTTGAGATATTGTAGACTGTTTCATCGGTGGAAGTGTAGGCATTCAGATTCTTGCCGAATTTCACACCGTTTGACTCAAGCCATGTTATGAGTGAATTACCGGGGAAATGCTTCGTACCGTTGAAGCAGAGATGTTCCAGAAAGTGTGCGAGACCTCTTTCATCTTCAGTCTCGTTGACAGATCCGGCTCTTTGGGCGAGATAGAAGTCGGCCATGCCTGAAGGTGTGTCGTTGGAACGGATGTAATAGGTTAGTCCGTTGGGAAGAACGCCGGTCCTTAGTTCGGCGTTTCCGCTCAGGGCAATCAATATTGCCGCTAAAACTAATAGGTAATGTTTCATATAATGAATAATGTTAAATGTTTAATGTAATGGTTAGAATTTGAAAGAGGCTGAGAAGAGGGAATGATTACCGTATAACTTATCTCTCACATAGGTGGCATCGATTCCTATGACATACTTATTACTGCATATCATAAGGTCCGCACCTATTGATGCAGAGAAATTATGGCAGGTACCGGTTGCCGTTTCGTACCCTTCTTGGAGGATAGAGATGTAGTTGGTTAAATCATCATTATTCGTTGTGACATTCACAATGTCATGCGTAACGGGGGAGACCAGATTATATTTAATCCCGCCGCGCACAATCACTCTATTGGCTATTACAGATATGGCTTTCATCTCTACGGATGAAGTCAGGTTGTCGCATTTCAGCAATCTCTTTGGGTCACGATAAAGCTCTTTATAGTGTGAGTAGCCGACCGCCGGAGTGACGGACAAAACGGTGCGTTTGATTGGTAAATCCACAGTGCCTTTAACTCCGTAAATATTTTGGTTTATGATATGCATAGCTACGGTTCCAATCTGAGGATATTGCCCCGAGGCTGCATCTCCAAAAATGTTTTCGTAGCCATGTTTACGCAAAATATCAGTGAAGGCAGTGACACCCCATATTTTGGATTTGTAACCGGCTTCTATCGATAAATCCCGAGTGTCGATCTTTGACATCGGCAGTTTATTTAGGTCTTCAAGAATGAGATTCATTTTCCCTTTATGTGCCGATACGTTTGCATATATTCCTTCGGTCGAGGGAAGAAGTGTTACCGCGCCTCCAAAGCTGTTGCCGTTGTAGTAAGTGGAATTGCCTAAACCGGCAAAACGGTTATAATGCGATCCCAAACCTGTGAGGTGATAAATCTTTGAGGCTCCCAGTTCACTCATGAATGTAATTCCGCAGCTCTGTTTGTATTTGTCGAAATTCAAATACAGGCCAACCTTATAATTGTCATTTAATGAATATGCACCTCCTGCTCCTAATTTAAAATCGCCGGTAACAATTCTCGGACGTGGGTCGACATTTCTATAAAACAGCCCGGCATTATATGAAATGAATCCTCCGGCATCCCATCTGTCGGATATTTTCACTCCTATTTCCCCTCCAAATGCGTAACGTTCGAGGTTGAGATTTCCCCCGACAGCATCGTAGGTGAGATAGGGATATATCTTATCTATATCTACATTTTCGCAGAAACGCACATTATGTTTTGCACCATTGTTATATAGGGCATGAGCTGAAATAGTTATGCTCTTCAACTTCATGTAAGAATCTGCCTTGAACTCTCCGAAGCGTTCCTTGTCGCTGTTATAGAATGATCCGGCAACGCTTGAGAGTGAGGATTCATATTTTTCTGATAACAACGCCGGATTATTCCATGCACTTTCAGTCAATGACGGCAAAGTAGATGAATGTTCCACTATTGCCTCATCGATCTGCGCAAATGCGGAAAGCGGGATAAGCAGAAGAAGATTACTGAGCAATCGAGGTGATGCCATCGTAGGTAACTATTTTTGATGATTCCTGACCAAGACCTGTGATCGTGTGCTGAAGCTCGATCTCACTTGGAGTGACATGACTGTTGAAGTCCACAGATGAGTTGTTTGTATCTTTAAACACAGGTGTGCCATCCTCACGGAGATAAAGCAGTTTCCTTCTCACTGCATGGAAATATCTCGTTTTATCCTTGTCGATTGTTCCGCAATAGGCCCAGCCCATATCAAGTTTCGGAGAAGTCACATTCCATTGCCATTCAGATTCTACGGAGCAATTCACGGCATCAATCACCCACTCGTTGGGAAGTTTATAAGAACTTTGACTCATCGGGAAAGTTCCGGCGTTGGTAACCAATTCATAGTCGTATGAGTACCAATAATCTTTGAGGTATGTTTCGCGGTCGATAGGAATGCGGGCAATGCCGAATGCTTTAAAACCGCGGTTATGGAGAATCCAGAATGATTGGGTATAGCAGTACCATTTGTCAAGATTGGGAACCAACGGGCTGTCGATGTCAAGATTATTTGGTTTGGTCGATACGTCATACCATTCCCAGTCGGCGTGTTCAAGAGAGAATGAATTGGGATTAGCTGTGCGGTGATCGATACCTACATCAGCAAGCAATATATATTCTCCGGGATTGACAGGATGCTCCTTGCCGTTGCCGGGGATTGTGTATAATGCCTGAACGGTGACTGCCTCATCCATAATGTCCGGCTCAAAGGTAAGTTTTTGGGTTGTCAGGAACTTTGTCTCGAAAAGCGTGATACCGTCGGCGTACACAACATGGTCCGTGTTGTTATATAATTTCACATAATCATCGCCATTATACTGATTCCCTGAATTCTGAAGTGTACCGGTGAAAAATACCTCCGAGATAATAAGGTCGTCAGTGGCAATGTTGCTATAGGCATCAATTCTTATCACTACGCCTGAAGATACAATCTGCACTGACCGTGTGACACCTTTTATGCTGATAGTATTGCCGGTAGAAGATAGGGCAGAAACGGAATACTCCACGTCATAGATTCCCGGGAGCACGCTGATTTGTGAAGACGATGGATAACGGAATTCCGTGGATTGACCCGACGAGATATTGCGGAAAGTGACAAAAGCATCCGTGATCTCGTCGTTATCAATATCCGAAGGATAGTTGATTACGATCTCCACCGATTCCATGTTTGACTCGGTAAATTCATCGTCGCACGATGTAAATGTCAAGGCCGTAGCTGCCAATAATGATGATATGATAATATTATGTTTCATACTTAAATTGTGAAATTTAGTTCCATTCCGAAATAAGCATCAGCCTTTCTGCGGATAGTAAGACCGTTGACTTTATAGTCGGGCAAATAATCGATAATGCGGTTAACGAATAAAGATATCCTAAGCCATCTGCCGATTGACTTTGTGGCTTTGAAGTTGAGGTAGATAGCCGGAGCAATCTTTACAGGCTTAAACTGATTGTCGTTGTAATTCTTTATCAAGGTGCGAAGCATGGGATCATTTTCCGACTCTTCGGTAAATGGATGCAATGATCCATCTTCAGAATCTATATAGTATGCCGGACGACCGTTTTTAGGCAACATCGTTGATTTGACGAACCACATACACTGCACGGAGGTTGTGAATAACAACCCTAAGTTGTTTAATTGGGTGTCAAACATAAAGTTGGTGTTGAACTGTTCGTTGACCCTGCCGTCGTTATAGTCGTATAGTCCTACATATCTGTCGCTAACCGGTTTTCCGTCGACAACATCGCTGACCGCGGAGTACAACATCTGCGAGTTAGAGTAGGTGGATCTAAACCATGCACCGCTTATTATCATCGATGTTCTCAGAGGTTTCCACCGCATAGTGTTAAGCTGAAATTCGATACCTTGCTTGTCAATGCGGGTGCCGTTGGTGACATAGCGGTAACCGTCGAGAACCTTTTTATCGGTATATGGAAGATCTTCCAACACCGGGGGAGCGGTCAGTTCATAGCTATTAATGACGGATGCATCATATTCGCGGTAAGAATAAGGTGCATAGATCGATGAATAACGGAAACCTGATCTCAAACGTTCATCAAAGAAGGTGACCGAAAGGCGGTTGTCGCCTAATGAAGCTCCTAACCTCAATTCCCATTTACGGTTTCGTGCCGGTTTGAGATTATAATTTGTGGCATCATCGATGTATGTGCGAAGATTCAATCGGCTATGTTCAAGAGGTTTTGCAATATCGTAATAGTTAAGCTGCACGATATCGTTATAATGAGCTTGCGGATAGAGATAATCCACAGTAGGCATTTTAGTGGTCAGTCCGAAGCCTCCACCGATAAAAGGAGTAACCTTACCCAATTTTGGAAGATGCCATAGCAGATTGAAACGAGGGTCAAGATAAAGCTTGCCCGACATTGAGAATTTCTTATCCAATCCGGGTAATGCAGTTCCTCGCAAACCTGCCTGTAAGTCTATGTTGCCACCTTTTGTTTTCAAGGTGAGAACATCCTGGATGTAGAAAGCCAAAACATTCAGGGCCGGAATCTCCGAGTAATCACGCGGACGTGAGGTCCACGAGGCAGACAAAGGTCTCATGAGGTCGTAAATCTGACCCCTTCCGAGATTCTTCGACAGGTTCCATTCAAGACCGGCTTTGATTTTGTTGCTTGTGATCCCTTTTGTCAGGATACTGCTTATCGACCCTTTGAGAAATGCATTCAATGGCTTTCCTTCGCTGATATAATCCGAGATATATTCACCAATAAGGAAGTGACCGTCGTGAACGCCCGGCTCCATTGTAGTGGGAGCTGATGAGGGACGGGATGGAGCCACTTGTCGATGTCTTTCAAGAATATCTTTCTGATAATTTAATGAACCGTTAAGTTCGATATTTGAAATCCACTTGATTGAAGAGAGTGTGATTATGGATTCGGCATTGACTGAGAAACGCTGAAAATTACTTTTATACTCGTCGATTTTACCATTGGAGAGATCCGGATCAACTTTCGCATTGTCGAATGAGCCGGTATAATCCGCCGATGTGTTGAAACGCACGTTACCCCAATCCCGCATCCAGTTGGTTGAGAATCGCGCCGATCCTGTCAGTCGTTTGTAACCTTCGAGATTATTGCGAGGATCAACTTTTGAATTCATGTACCCGAGGTCAAGATTTAGCACATTTCCTGTTTTGGGAATTAAGAAACCTTTCCCTACATAGAAAAGCTTGCTCCATTCATCAGCCTTGAAGCGGGCAGAGACAGGTGTGGATCGACGAATTCTGCGGATATTGACCATACCCGAGGTGAGGTTACCATATTCTGCAGAAGGGATTCCACGCACAATCTCCACGCTCTCAATATTATCCGTTGCTATCGAGCGCATATCGACACCCTTGTTGGTGGTGTTGCGCGAATAATCAGGCGACGATGCATCGTTTGTGGTGCCGACTGATTGCAGATTGGCGTCCCCGTTTACCGGAGCCCCATCCACCACAAAAAGAGTTCCCAAAGAGGTTATCGCATAATCGGGATTTGAAGTTTCTGATCCAGTTGCGCCTAAGGTACCTGTTTCGCGAAGTGTAATTGTGTTAGCCTGACCCATTTGCGGATTCTTTGAGATATTTCCCGGCAAGAGTTCAAGCAGATCAGTAAAACTTGTTGGCTGCAGGTGAGACATGGCATTGCGGTCGATCTTGGAACTGGAAGATAATCCTTCACTCTCTTTTGCCGTCACCACAACTTCTCCTAACGTAAGGGTGTTCTGCTGCATCTCGATATTGCATCGCAGAGATTTCCCTTTCAAGGTTATTTTCTTTTCAAATTCTTTATAACCGACGTAAGAGGTTATGATGGTATAATTGCCGTCAGGAAGTTCGATCGAGTAATTGCCGTCGGCATCCGCTATGCAGCCTTTATTTCCCGGGTTGACCTTCACATTGCAGAAAGGAAGAGGTGAGTGGTCAGCTGCATCTGTAATCTTTCCATGAAGGGTTGCTGCCCATGTATTAATGCAAGAAACTGCACTTAATATAATATATATTATCCATTTTTTCACGAATACAAAATTACAATGGTATTAATCCCGATTCAATACTCAAAAATTAGTAATATGCTGCATAGGATGCATCGGATAAGTTATGTTGATAATGGTTTTGTTAAATTTTTTACTAAAAATCGGGTATTGTGTTAATTTTTGGATGTCGGTAATTTTGCATCGAGAAAAATTATCAAAAATAACAATATGAAAAAAGTATTACTCTTAGCCTCTCTTCTTAGCGTAACCGGTGCATACGCTCAGTCATTGACAGAACCTAAAGCGGCATGGGCAAATCTGCTGATCGGTAAGCCGGGTCAGGATCAGGCAACCGATATCAAAACCGATGGTGACAATCAGATTTACTGGATGCTCACCGACGGATCAACCACAGATGATCGCGACGTGACATACGCCGGCGAGAAATTATATGACGGTTCGGTTTACGATGGCACATCATCGAACAAGAATCTCACAATCCTCAAGACTGATGGAGATGGCACCAAACAGTGGTGTGTATATTCCGCTTGGGGAGATTTTGCTCCAAGTGAAGGAGGATTAGCGGTGAAATCTAACGGCGATCTGATTTTCGTTGGATCCGTGCGTCACACGGACGGCTATTTTGATAAACCGATTACGATTGTAGATGCCAAAGGCACATCAACCGAACTTGACTGGACACTTCCGGCTGATGGCAGAAGATGGGATCGCCTTGTTGTGGGATCAATCTCTTCTACAGGTGAACTGCAGTGGGTCAAGACTTATAATGTAGACAACTCGCCCGTTCCGGGAGCTACAGGCAATAGAGCCGATTTCACAGCTGATGCGATCAATGTCTATGGCGCAGCGATTGATAACGATGATAATATCTATATCTGCGGTAACTTCCGTGCGGATATGACTTTCCCTAAATCTGACGGCTCAAGCGTAGTGCTTCATCCCAAGAATGTCTCTGAGTGGAATGGCGATCCACAAGGCGTGGCAGGATCATTCTATCTCGTTAAGCTCGATGGCCAGGGATACTATCTTAATAATCTTGAAGAAGGTGGCGCCGAGATCTCTGCCTCTTATATCCAGAATCTGGAATGGGTGAATGGTAAGCTTTATGCTTACGGATACATGAAAGGTAAGGATAATGCAACGGTTACAATTTCAGGTTTTGACCTGATCCCGAGTGCATACGTATCCCCGATCGTAGGTTGCTTGAATTCTGAATTAAAAGCTGACTGGTTTAAATGCTTTCCCGGTGATGCGGTTGCCGGTAAGAACGCTGTGCAGAATGTGGGTATGACTGTTGCTGACGGCACTATCTGGCTTGCCGGACAGTATAACGGCAAGATCTCCGACTCTCAGGATGCTGAAAAATTTGTTGCTTCCACACAGGGAAATATTCGTGAAGGTTTTATTATCAAGCTTGATCAGCAGACCGGAGCTTGGCTTAAATCTGCTAACTCAAAAACAGATTTCACACAAAGCTATCTTACCGGTTACTTTAAAGTTATCGTGCCGGCTTCAGATGTAAATAATGTGTATGTTTTCGGCTATGCTATGAATGCGACAGTTGGCGTATTCTTGAGATGTTATGACAAGGAGAGCCTTGTTGGCCAACCGGATAATTCTTGGAATATCGTAACCAAAGGGGGAGTACCTACAGCTCAAAACATCGCCTACACTCCTAAGAACGGAGCAGTCTATGTAACCGTGAGAGGTAACCAGGCTTTCCAGCCGATGGGTGGAGAACTGACTGAAAACCCCGGAGGATATACCAATCTTTTGGCCCGTTTTAACCTTCCCGAAGCCTTCACAACAGATGTTCGCGAGATAGGGGAGATGAATACTTCAGCTTTGACAATAGAATTGGTAAACGGTGGCATTATGGCTAACAATAATTCAGCAACCTCCGAGATGGTGACAGTTTATGACTTAACAGGTCGCAAGGTAGCCGAGAAAAGAGTAGAGGCCTATAGTCAGGAAGTTATCTCACTTGCCTCCGGATTATATATTGCAAATGGAAGTAAGATCTTGATTAGATAATTGATAAAGCGATTAGGTAATAAATAAGCCACATAGTTAGATGAAAACACCGTTGGAAGTTGTGAAATTTCCAACGGTTGTTTTTTAGTGATAAGTTTTAAGTGATAAGAGATAAGAATAGAATTATGGTTTTATCACTTATCACTTATTTCTTATCTCTTCTTTTCGGATTTGCCGGAAACCAACCCTTTTGCACACGTTTTTGCTGTTCGTACACTTCCAAGATACTCCAGAACGACGAGAAAGATACGACAGCTAAAAGAGCCGAGAGAAACACCCCTTTTGTAAGCAGTGCCAGGATTGCAGTGATAATACCGAGGATGGCAAAAGCGAAATTCACCTTCAAACCGAAATAATATTCACCTTTAATCACCAGCGGATGAAACAAACCTATTATTAAAAAAGTGCACACGCCTATAGCGAGTCCTTCCCAATTCAACGCTTCCATAAACTTAAATCTTATTATTGTAGTTCATTTGTTTAATTGAATGAAGTCATTCAATGTGCAAAATTAGTGAAAATATAATAATCATTATCGCATTTTAATAATAAACATTAACGTAATCACTATAACGACCTCCCGACATGTTAAACTTTCAGAAATAGCAACCTATTCAGGCTGATTGTTTGTTAAATGAGCAAAGAGATACTTACATATCCGTTAGCTTCATTAATTTAAAAAGAGTATATATGAAAGATAGAGATAAAGCCGTAGTGGGGATTGGGGAAGCATTATGGGATGTATTGCCTGATGGTAAAAAGATCGGGGGTGCGCCTGCGAATTTCGCTTATCATGTTTCTCAGTTCGGATTGCCGGGATTGGCAGTAAGTGCTGTTGGTCATGACAATCTCGGAGAGGAACTTACAGAAAAATTCTCCGAGCGCGGATTAAACACCGACATTTCCGTAGTGGAATATCCCACAGGAACAGTAATAGTGGAGGTCGACGAGCAGGGAGTGCCATCTTACGATATCAAGCAGAACGTGGCGTGGGATAACATTCCTTTCACGCATGAACTGGAGAATCTTGCAAAGCGTACGCGCGCCGTTTGTTTTGGTTCGCTTTCCCAGCGCAATATAGTATCGCGGGAAACAATCCATAAATTTCTTGATGCGATGCCCGATGATCAAGACACGTTGAAAATATTCGACATAAACCTCCGGCAAGGTTTCTACACTCCTGAATTAATCGAAAAATCGATGGAAAAATGCAATATTTTGAAAATAAATGATGAGGAGCTTGTGCTCGTAAGTCGTCTTTTCGGATATCCGGGAATAGATCTGAAGGATAAATGCTGGATATTGCTGGGGAAATATAATCTGAAAATGCTGATACTCACTTGCGGCGTGAACGGAAGTTATGTTTTCACACCGGGGCATATATCTTTTGTAAAGACTCCCAAAGTTGAGGTCGCTGATACCGTCGGTGCCGGCGACTCATTCACGGCGGCCTTCACCGCCGGTATACTTCAGGGATTATCTGTAGAGGAGGCTCATAAACAGGCAGTGGCTGTTTCAGCATTTGTCTGCACTCAGCATGGAGCCATGCCTGTGCTGCCGGAAAATCTAATCCACAATCATAACTCTAAAACAAATATTTGAAAAACATGAACAGCATTAAAGTAAATCCGGTCGGTTATGACCGCAGTAAAACGAAAAGCGGAATCCTTCATATCGGCGTGGGTAATTTCCACCGGGCTCATGAGGAATTCTATACAAATGAGCTGATAAAGCTCGATCCGTCGCAAAGTGACTGGGCTATCACCGGAGCTATGCTTCTTCCGTCTGACGAAAAGCTGTATAAGCTGCTGAAAGATCAGAACGGAGTCTACACCGTCACTGTCTGCGGGCGAGACGGCAAAGATGAGGTTTTTGAAATAGGTTCGCTTAAAGATGTGATTTGGGCACCGGAGGAGTCTGAAAAGCTTATAGAGACAATAGCCGATCCCAATACAAAAATAGTCTCAATGACTATTACCGAAGGTGGTTATAACATCGACAAGGAGACAGGGGAATTTAATCTATCTGATGAGGCCGTGAAGCAAGATCTCGCTAATCCTTCCGCACCGTCCACGGTCTTCGGTTACTTGGCAGAGGGTCTTAGAAGGCGTCGTGATGGTGGTGGCGGCAAAGTAACGATTCTCACTTGTGATAACCTTCAGCATAACGGCAACACCGCAAAGAAGGCGTTTGTAAGTTTCTTTAAGGCTCAGGATCCGGCACTCGCTGAGTGGGTGGAGAAAAACGTTACTTTCCCGAACTCAATGGTAGACCGAATCACTCCGGCTACCCGTCCTGAAGATATAGAGCGTCTTAACGCCAAGAACGGCACGGACGATAAGGCTCCCGTGTATTGTGAGGATTTTATCCAATGGGTAGTTGAAGACAACTTCGCGGCCGGCAGACCGAAATGGGAGGAGGTCGGTGTTGAATTTACCGATGATGTAGCTCCTTACGAGAATATGAAACTGTCGCTGCTTAACGCATCGCACACGCTTCTTTCTTACCCTTCATTCCTCGGAGGTTATCGCAAGGTAGACGAGGCCATGAAAGATGAAAGAATCCGGAAATTTGTCCGTGAGTTTATGGATTTAGACTTCACTCCTTATGTTCCGGCTCCGGGCAATACTGACCTTGACGCTTATAAGCAGACTCTGATAGAACGCTTCAGCAACAGCTCGGTCAGCGATCAGGTGGCACGCCTCTGTTTCGACGGATTATCGAAGTTTCCCGTCTATGTAATCCCTCATTTGAGTCAGATGGTAAAGGATGGTAAGGATCTGACACGCGTGGCTTATCTCTTTGCCGCTTACTACGATTATCTGAAGTATAAGACAGATGATAACGGTGAGAAATACGAAGTGGCCGAACCATGGATGGATGCAGACGTGGAGAAAGCCCTTTCAAGTGATAATCCTCTTGATTTCCTTAATATCGCGGCCTTCTCGGGAGCTGGGTTGAGAGAATCAAAAGCCTTCACCGACCTTTATCTCAAATTCGTTAAGGAGATCAGAGATAAAGGAGCGATGGCTACTCTTGAAACAATAATTTAAATGTATGCCGATGACAACGCATAAATCAAATAAGTTGGGGCCATTCGTGGTCCTGACTTTTATCTATTTTGTAGTGGGATTTCTGACTACGGTCAACGGTCAATTTCAAGGACCGTTGAAAGTGGCATTTCTGTCGAATGCTCATGCGCTGCGCAACACGCTGACCACGATGATATCCTTTTTCTTCTTTCTGGGGTATCTCGTCAACAGCTCGCTTGGCGGCAAATGGATTGACAGGCGTGGATATAAGACCACGCTTCTTCGCGCTCTTATGATCATGATAGGAGGACTTGCACTATATTCCCTTTCTTCGTTCATAGCGACGCAATGGGGCGATGCGGGTGTAACACTTGGAGAGGACCTTGTTCCGTGGGGATATTTCGTATTTCTCATGGGCTCGTTTCTAATGGGAACATCGGCCGCGATCCTTCAGGTTGTCATCAATCCTTACATAGCCGCCTATGACCTTCCCGGCACCAAGCCTGTGCAACGTATGAATATTGTATGCGCCATCAATTCCATAGGCACGACAATCGCACCATTCTTTGTTACGGGCATTATCTTTGCCGGCGTGGCCATGGAAGCGGTAAGTCCGGGTCAGCTGATGATACCATTCCTTATCATAGCAGGCATCATACTGATAGTGACAGGTATCACTTCCGGTCTTCATCTTCCGGACATCGAAGGCACAAGAAGCGAAGGGGGTGAAAAACTGCCGCGCAGTGTGTGGAGTTTTCGACATCTTGCACTCGGAGTGGTGGCAATATTCTTCTACGTCGGCACAGAAGTGGCAATAGGCGTTAATGTCAACCTACACGCGATGCAGATGATAGAATCAGGGCACAAACTTTCATTTTTCGGCCTTGAGAATATCGAGTTGGCCGGGCTGAATCTTGGCATTCCGGCGCTCCTCGCCACTCTTTATTGGGGCGGCATGATGGTAGGCCGGCTTGTCTTCTCATTCTTCCCTAAAATTCCGCCACGTAAACTGTTGATATCAGTGACATCTATAGCGTCAGTGCTTGTTATACTCGCAATGATTTTTGACAATCTGTGGATTCTTGTTTCGGTCGGTCTTCTTCATTCTGTAATGTGGGGATGTATCTTCACTTTAGCTGTTGCGGGCCTCTCGAAATATACCTCCAAAGCTTCCGGAGTATTTATGATGGGCGTATTTGGCGGTGCTGTCTTCCCTTTGCTTCAGGCTGTGCTCGCCGATGGTCTGGGATCCTGGCAGTGGACGTGGTCGATAGCACTTGTCTGCGAGCTCTTCATGCTCTATTATGCTCTCTGGGGCTGTCATGTGAAAGACAGCGAAGCGCTTGCTAATCTTCGTGAACTTGCTCCCGGCGATCCCGGTATGTAAGCGTTGGAATAATCATATCGTAACAGAATTAAAAAGCGACGGCTCCTGCTGATGGAATCGTCGCTTTTTATCAATTACTTAGTTTTGGGTATTGATAGGTATGGAGATTCGTTGTAATTTTGTAGCTAATTTCACATAACTATAGATAATACTCAAAATATGGTAGATAAGCGCATTGGTTACCAGCCTTCGAACAGTATGAGGGAACTGATTAGGGATAATAATCTTGTTCTTATGGCTATCGGCCGGTTTGATATCGCTTTCGGATTCGGAGATGCGTCTGTTAAGGAGGTATGTCTGGAAAATAATGTAGATGTCGATACTTTCTTGGCAGTGTGCAATCTGCTGAGCGGCTATCATTTCAGCATCGACCGTCTGTCGCTTCATTCTCTGATGGGGTATCTCATGCGCGCCCACTCCACATTTCTGGATTATACATTACCCAAAATCAAGTATAGTCTTCTGGAGGCAATCAATTATTCGAAGGCGAATGAGGTTTCGTTGCTGCTGATAAAATTCTTTGACGATTATGTGGTGGAAGTTAAACACCACATGGATTATGAGAACGAGGTTATCTTTAAATATGTGGAGAATCTGCTTGGCGGAATTATAGATGACGACTTCAGTTTTGCTAAGTTTTCAGGCCATCATAGTCATACTGTGACTAAACTGAAAGAACTTAAAGATATATTCATCTATCATTATAAACAGAGAGATAACTCCAGACTCAGCGCGGTGCTTTATGATATAATCAACTGCGAAAAAGATATGATGCTTCACTTCGAGGTGGAGAAGAATTTGTTTGTTCCGGCCGTGGAGCGTCTGGAGCGCAATGTAAGATTAAGACTTGAAGAGGTCAATGGCGAAGTCGATAAAGAAGAGGAGGAGGTTGATTCTCCCGATATGGTTTTAGGGGAGCGTGAGAAGGATATAATCAGATGTGTGGCGCAGGGAAAATCAAATAAGGAGATAGCCGAAGAATTATGTATATCGGTTCATACCGTTGCCACTCATCGCCGCAATATCGCCTCAAAGTTAGGTATACATTCCGCTGCTGGCTTGACAATATTTGCCATCATCAATAATATTGTAGACCTGCGTGATGTAAATCCGCACCAATAAGTAATCAAGGAAATTATATCTTATATAAACCAACACGGAGCGTCATATTTGCTTTGACACTCCGTGCGTATGATCAACAACTAAAATTATATCAATTAATTTCGCATAAACTCTGACTGATAATTTTATTATCTGCTGTAGTCTTTGAGCTGCTCGCGAAGACGTTTGCGGGCGAAGAAGATACGGCTCTTAACTGTGCCGAGGGGAAGGTTCATCTTTTCAGCGATCTCATTATATTTGTAACCGGCTACGAACATATTGAACGGAATGCGGTATTCATCAGAGAAGCTGTTGAGGGCAGTAGAGATTTCCTTAACTGCGTAAGAACCTTCGGGAGTGTCAAGACCGGAGTCTTGTGATATGTTGAGGTGATAGAGGTCTTCAGTCTGGTCAATTACAGTCGCTTTTCTTACGGTCTGACGATAATTGTTGATGAAGATGTTGCGCATGATGGTGAAGATCCATCCTTTGAAGTTTACGTTGTCAACGTATTTATCTGCGTTGTCAAGCGCTTTAAGAGTTGTGTCCTGAAGAAGGTCTTCTGCCTGTTCGCGGTTTGAAGTAAGCTGGTAAGCAAAATTAAGAAGATTGCCCTGAAGACCGATAATGCGATTTTTAAAAGTGTCGTTTGAGTTCATGTTACTATTGTTTTAATGTTGTTGATGTCTATATAACATTAGCTACTCAAAAATTGTTTTGAAAAAAATAAAAAATTTTAATAAGAATGTGTAAAAATTGTCTATCCGCATAATTAGTATTAATTTTGACGGTGAGTCAAAATGCCTTCGGCAACGCACTCCGCCTGCAGGCCGACGTTTGCTTTTTTTGCTCACGCGCTAAATTATTAGTAATTTTGCAAAGTAAAAAATATTGAATAAAAGTGAGATTTGAAGATTTATTGACCAACGATGATGTGTTGGACGGCCTCTGGGATATGCACTTCGACGTGTTCAGGTCTAGTCAGGAGCAGGCTAGACCTATTTCTATGGAAGGCCGCGACCTGCTTGCTTA
>JAIEAO010000034.1 GCA_029071345.1 Muribaculaceae bacterium
GAATCATATCACATCAGATGAAGCAGTGCTTAAAAGGAAGTATAAAGCAAGGAAAAGTGAATATGATGAGTGTTCAATTGGTATAAACGAAATTGATGATTGGGTTGCTGCCGGTTGGGAAGTGCAACCACAAGGTGTAGGAAAAAGAAAAGCTAAGATTCAAAAAAGAAAATCTGCTGGACGATTTTTTGAGGATAATATGTGGTGTCTCTTCTATGAATTGGGTTTCCGCAAAATGAATACAGATGAAAAATTAGAAATCAAATGGGGTGAAGGTGAGGGAGATCATCAACAGATTGATGTTCTTGCTATTAGTGAAGAGGCCATTTTTGTTGTGGAATGTAAGGCAGCGGAAACATCTAAAAAAGCACCATCTTTTAAAAAAGAAATAGACCATATTGAACAAACTAGGGAAGGTTTGGTTAAAGCTCTTCACGAACTTTTTGGTAAGAAGAAAGTAAAATTCATATTTGCTACTAAAAACCTTAGATTTAAAGAGAATAGCGACGATATAAAACGGTTAGATGCTAAAAAATTTACCACTTTAATGACAGTACCTATCAATATGTAAAAAAACTAATAACCAATTATAAAAGTTCTGTTATGTATCAGTTCTTAGGGCTGATGTTCAAGAATGAAAAGATAAGTGATCTTCCTATCAGAATACCAGCCTTAAAAGGTTCGATGGGAGGTAAAACTTATTATATGATGTCAGTTGAGCCAGATATTTTATTGAGAATTGGTTTTGTTCTTCATAGAACAAAGGTCAATGAGTCTATGTCGCCAACTTATCAAAGAATGCTTATTCCTAATCGTTTGAAAGATATAGGTAAATTCATTGACAATAATGGATATTTTCCCAATTCTATAATAATTAATTTTGATAAAGGGTCTAAAGTGAGGTTTGAGTCATCAGGGGGAGCATCATCAAATAGTGAATCGAGATTTGGAACACTTATTATACCAAATGCATATGGTATTGCACACATAATAGATGGACAACATCGTGTGTATGGGTATGCTGGGTCAGAGTATCGTTTTACTAATTCTATTCCAGTTGTTGCTTTTTATGGAATGGAATCAAGAGAACAACTTCAAATTTTCTCTGATATAAATGAAAATCAAAAAGCCGTAAGACCAGCTCTAAAATTTGATTTAAAAATAGATTTAGATTGGGACGCTCCTCGATTGGATTCGAGAATAGGGGCGTTGCGGTGTGCCATCATAAAAGAATTAACCAGGGATGCAAATGGTGTGTTGTTTAATAGAATTGCAGTGGGAGAGGATTCTGGAGATCTCTCGCTTAGATCATTTAATGATGGATTAAGTAAATCGTCTTTACTTCCCTCCGCAACCTATAAATCTTATAAAGAAGAGGATAGAGATGTTTGTCTCTATGACTGTAATCTTACAGATTTCAATGAAGCAATGACAGAAAGTAAGAAAAGAGTAGTTGCATTTTTGAAAAGTGCATATGAATATATGCAACAGCATCTGTCTACAACTTTATATGAAAAATTGATATCTTCAAACAGAGGTTCTTATGCATTTATTGTTTTGTTAGGTAACTTGAATAAACATTTAATTCGAGGTGGATTATTGTCACAAAAAGCTAATACACCTACTAGAATGCAAGTTATGGAGCCATATTTATCATCATTTGCCAATTCTCTATCGGCTTTAGATCCAGAGGAATATAGTATTTTAATTAATAAACAAGGACAAGGTGCTGAAACTTTATGGATGAGAAAATTCCAGTCGATGATAAATAAGATATATTCTGACTTTGCACCTGAGGGATTATCTCAATGGTTAGAAACACAGGATAAAAATATCCAAGAGGAAGGTAAAAAGATTGCTCAAGAAATAATCACAATTCTTCATAGACGTGTTATAGATAAGGTACATGAACTATATGGAGATAGGTGGGAATCTGCAATTTCAGAAGTTCGTGCTCGATGCAAAAACCGAATAAATGAAAAAGAGGCCAAGGATGAGAATTTTGATTCTGAAAATGCCGATTGGGTTGATTTTATGGAATTTAATGATATAGAATCAATTATTAATTCAAAATGGAATGATAAGTTTGAAGATGATCCATCTGCAATAACTTTCGAACAAGAGTTTTCTATTAATATTGGTGGCCAATTTAAAACAAAAAAAGATAAATTACGCTGGTTAACAGAATTATCTTCATTTAGAGATTCTTGGGAAAAGCCGAAGGCTAATCCAATTAATAGGACTCAAGTAGAGGGGTTAAAAATTGTTCTTTCGTCATTATTGACTGATTAATCAAATACTACAATAAAATGCACCCTATCGACTGGTAAGATAGGGTGCATTGTATAGGGGATGAAATGGTTGACGAAGCAGGTTTGTCGCAGGTGAAGTAGCTATCCCCAGAGAGGTGGGGATTAGAAGAGGGATAGCTCGTAGATGCGGGTGTCGGTGGCTGTGGGGCTCTGGGTCGGAGTGGTGACCATGAGGCGGAGGTAGCGCGCGGTCTGCGGTTCGCTGAATTTGCGCGTCACGATGTTGCGGCTGTTGGCCGCGAGTGCGTCGATGGTGTGCCAGTCTTCGGTTAAGGAGTTGCGACCCATGAGGTAGCAGCCGGAGGTGATGTATTGCGGGTTTTCGCGTCCGGCGTTTACAAGTCTCCATCCTTTGAGTGCCGTTTCTTTTCCTAAGTCGAAGTCGATTGTGGAGGGGGTGTTGGCTACGTCGCACCATTTGGTGGTTTCGTCGCCATCTACAATCAGTTCGGGACGTTCTTTCTCATTTACATAACCTGAACAGGCAATTATCATTTCCGGGCGGAGGAGATTTTCCGGTTTGGCAACGGCGGCTGATTCAGCTGAGGTTTTGATCTCGACAAGGGGATTGAAAAGCTCGGTGGCGGGGGTGAAGGTGTGGTCGTCACCGGCTGAGACAGTAGCGGCGAATACGCCGATGCCGTTGTTTTCGGGGAGGATGAGGGTGGTGGCACCTCGGGGAATGTCGAGCGTCTGATGGAACATATAGGTGAATTCATAAGGCTCATCACCTTTCGATGAATGGCGGTGTGTGCCGGTGTAGGCCACGCGCTGCGGCTTCAGATAGCCGTCGGTGTGACCCTCATGACCCCATTGGCCGATGAAGCCGGTATAGGAGGGGATTACGAGCTCGGCCGACTCTTTGCCGACCTTGAATGTGCCTTTGAGGTCGTCGTCGGAAGCGGCGGCAACGAGGAGGTGGAGCTTGCGCCAGTTTCCTTCGGGGAGTTGAAGGGTATCGCCGTTGCAGAGCATCACGTTGTCGTGTATGCCGGGATTGAGCACGAAATCGATGCCGGCGGATGTGAGGGTGTCGGGCACGAGTTCGGCGGCGTAGCTGTAGCCGTTGGCAAATTCGGTGGCTTTACGGAAATCGTTATAGGTCATGGCAGCCTTGTTATAGTTCAAAGGCATGGTTGCCATCTGCGGGCGGCGTGTCTTCACATCGTCGAACCATACGCGGTAAGTGGCGATGCCGTTTCCCTTAAGGTTGACGGGGAGCAGACCGTTTTCCGGCGCGAGGTCTGAGAGAATCTTCTCAGTTCCGTCAGCTATGGCAGCCGCCTTCACGGGCATTGTGAAATTAACGAGACCCTGCGCGGGATTTCCTGATGTCTCATAAACGCGCACCACATAGCCGTTGCCGTCCTCGGCGCGTTTCAGAGCCTTGATGTCGACGTTGGGCGTCTCGCTCCATGCCAGCCAGTAATTGCGTCCGTTGCCGGCATGACGGTCGGTGACGAAGGCCTGCATCGGCTGGTTAAGGCGTGCGGCTGATCGCACGGCCTCGGGGCGGTTGAGTTCTCCTTCATGGCCTATGAGAGAGTAGGTGAACTCATGATGTCCGAAGTCCTGAGAGTTCTGATGCTTGTAATTGCGCTTCGAGCCCGGGGTGTGAAGCAGTGTCAGGCGCAGAGTGTTGTCATCGGGTTTATCCCAGCCATATTTAGAATTGTTAAGCACGGTCACGCCGTAGCTGCCCGACTTGTCGGTGAGGTCAGCCCATTGCTGCGCGGGCACCTCGTAGGCGGTCTTGGTGTTGTTGCCGCGCTTGATGACGCCCACGCCAAGGTCGTAAGTGGCTGAATCGTTAGCGATCGTGAGTGGGAATTCCGCTTTAAGCAAGGTGTGTGGCGACTCCCAGTCCACCACGTTGTCGAAGTCAATGCGATCAGCATTCTCGCCTTCGTAGAGCTTAATATATTGTGTCAGCTTTGAATCGCCATGTTTGCGGCTAACTTTCAGGGTGGTGCGGAGCGGACCGGTTTCCACAAGCTCAATCTCCGCCGGGTCGGTGAGACGTAACGGCTCGCTGTCTACGGTTTTCTTGAGCACCTCCCATGAAGGCCAGACGTTTGATTCATTATTGGTAAAGAGAGCCAGGCCGATGGTCTGCCCCGGTTTCACGAGCTGTCGGCCGTTGCGTTTGTCGATGAGCGAAATGATGTCGCCTCCTTCGTTGAGTTCAAGGGTATAGACACTGTTTTCAATCTTGCGTAGTGTCTGCGCGGAATGCTTCTTACCTTTACCTTTCAGTTGCACATCGTAAACGGCATAACCGGCCGCCGGCATTGAGGCTTCGATAAGCAACGTCGCTTTTCCGCCGTCATAACCTACGATCTGCGACTTGACAGCGCGCCCCAAGTAGTCGTTGACAATGGCCTGTGCGGGGAGTTGTCCGGTCGGAACGGAGATTTCAACAATCTGGTTTACGCTGTGGCCCAGCGGGTTGAACAATACGAGCGGTATTCCTTTCACTTTGGTGTCGAGCGTAGCCGCTACGCGCGCCGAGGCATCGGTGAGAATGTCTGAGAATTGTTTGAGGCTAAGGAGTTCGTCGTTCCATGAAAATTCGTAAGCGCGCGGAATGCTGGTGCCCGTAAGGTCATCGTGAAACTGATGCCATATAAAGCGTTGCCAACTTTCAGTGAGCGCATCGCCCGGGTAGGGAGCTCCGTCGCGCAGGGCTGCAGCCGTCGCGGCGCACTCGGCAGCATAGCCCAACCGCTCGTTGCTGCGGTTATAATGCTTCATCGCCGCCTGCGAAGAGTAGCACCCTGTGCCGTGCACATCCATCAGCAACTCGCCGTCGAACACCGGCAGCTCCGGGTGCTTGTCGAAAGGAAGGAAATCGCGGAACATCCGGTCACTCTCCGCGCTTACCACCTTCAGCGGGCCGTTGCCGTCGATTCCTTTCTGCACCGATTCCACGGAAAGCATCGTCGGCGAACCGCCGATGTCGCCTGTGCCGTAATAACGGTAAGTGATGCCTAACGGAGAGTCGCCGGCACGCTTGAGCAGCGTAGAATCTGACGAGAGGTCATGGCCGTCCCAGCGGAAATTATAGTCGTCTCCATGAGCCATCATGATGCGCGATCCGTCGACACCCTGCCAGAGACCGACGCGAAACGGGAGTTTACCCGTAGGGTAGAAATTGTTATTGCGCCATCCGAGTTTCTGCGAAGAGAATCCAATGAGACCGCAGTGGGAGGCGATTGTCGGCAACGTGTAGCCGAAGCCGAAACAGTCAGGGAGGAAAATATCGGTGCTCTCCACCCCGAACTCCTTGCGGTAGAGATTCTGGCCGAGCATGATGTTTCTGATCTGCGACTCAACCGAAGGCACAATCACATCGTTGGCATCCCAGCTCGCACCGCTGATATGCCACCGCCCCTTGCGGATATAATCCTTCACCATCTCATACTCGCGCGGATAATACTCCTTCATCCATGCATATTTCACGCCACCCTCGAAGTTGAAGACATAATCGGGGTAATGTGAGAGAAGAAAGAGATTCTGGTTTATGGTGTTGCGGATATGGTCGCGGATAGTGGTCTGCACATCCCAGTTCCACTGCGTGTCGAGATGGGCGTTAGATACGGCGTATGCTTTAGGTTTCTCTTCCGCCGATGCCGACATAGCGGTCAGAACAAGAGCGGAAACAAAAAAATGCTTAAATTTCATGGCTAAAGAATGTTTCATGATGATAGACAGAGATTACAGATAAACGACCGCGATTATTCATGATAAAAGTCGGTGGTCACTGAACTCACTGCAAAAGTATAAATAAATCTGACAATCACCAACTATCATCCCTGCCAAAAATGTATCTTCCCCCGCCAAACCCTAATACTTTTACATCTACGACAAACCTGCGGTGCATCCGTTAAGAGGCATCGCAGGTTTACTGTATTACCGAAATCTATTAAAACCTATCTATCAGGGTTTGATTTTGACGAGCATCATCTTTGTGTCGGCTTTGGCGACAACGCTGTGAGGCACATTCGCACCCATCAGCAGGAACTCGCCGCCCTTGATATTATGAGTTGTGCCATTCATTGTGAACTCAATCTCACCCTCGAGCACGTTCACCATCACCTCAGCCGGAGCCTCGTGCGTGTCGAGCTTCTGACCGGCTTTGAAAGCCAACAAGACCACGCCGCCGTTGGCATTATTGAAAACATTCTTAAACTGCACCTTTTCGCTGTTCGGCTCTACATCATAAGCCAGCGAATGCACTTCGCCAAATTTAAAATCAGTGTCTAACATAGTAATAAAAATTTTAATAATTAATAGGCCGGACTATCCCGGCCTCATCTTTAAAAACGCCCGGTGTCTGTGTTTAGTTGAGAGTTGAGGGTGGAGAGGTCAAGCTTAGTAGGGACGCGATAAATCGCGTCCGCCAAGGCGTAAGACAATTGCTAACAACAGTCCATCCGATTCCTTTTATTGTCTCGCCTCTTCGAGGCTTAAGATATTGGGCGTGCCTTACCCCACACTCCGCTGCGCTCCGTGCGGGGATACTATTGATTCGCCCGTTCCGGGCTTAATGCTTCGTGCGGTTTTTACCCATCTATACATGGAAAAATCGACAAATATTATAATTTTACCCATCTATACATATAGAAATTAACAAAACTACTTGTTTTTATATGTATAAATGGGTACTTTTGCAAAAAAATAATTTGTATGGACATAATTCTACGTAAATCATATCTTACTCATATTCTATCTCATTTGAATAGAGGGATGATGATTATATTGGTCGGGCAGCGCAGAGTGGGCAAGAGTTTCATGTTGCGACAGGTTCGCGGTTGGCTTAATGAGAATTGCCCCGACTCAACGGTCGTTTATATCAATAAAGAACTTCTGGAGTTCAGCAATATAACCAATGCCAAAGATCTTTACGATTATGTTGCGCCAAAATTTTCCGAAGGGGGCGGCAACTATCTTCTTATTGACGAGGTGCAGGATATAGTAGATTATGAGAATGCCCTTCGAAGTCTGCACGCCGAGGATCGATGCCAGATTATCGCCACCGGAAGCAACGCTTATATCTTTTCGTCCGAATTGAGCACCCGTTTGGCAGGTCGCTACATTGAGATTCCGATCTATAGTTTAAGCTATCGTGAATTCCTTGAATTTCATGCTCTCCCGGACTCAGACGAATCTCTTAAAGACTATCTGAGAGTAGGTGGCCTTCCCGGATTACGCATGTATGATATCAACGATGAAATTCACGTCAGAGATTATCTTCAGGGAGTGTATAACACTATCATGATGCGCGATATCATAGCGAGAGAGAAGATCCGCAATGTTCCCTTTATTGAGAACCTCTCCCGTTTCATTGCTGATAATGATGGGAAATTGATCTCGACAAATAGTATAGTGAAATTTATGAAGTCACAAGGAGAGAATATCTCTGAAACAGTGACATCGATATATATAGGATATCTGTGTAAGTCACTTATGATAAATTCAGTTACTCGCTATGATATTCACGGCAAGAAACTTTTTGAGATGATATTTAAATACTATTTCGCAGATCATGGATTGCGTAACTATCTTTGCGGATTCAATCTTCGGAACAGTATCGAAAAAGCGATGGAAAATGCTGTATATCTGCATTTACTGATCCGGGGTTATAAAGTGAATGTCGGTATATTAAGAGCCGGAGAGGTTGATTTTGTCGCAACCAAAGGAGATAAAACATTATATGTGCAGGTCACCTATCTTCTCGCCTCAGATGAAACCATCAAAAGGGAATTCGGCAATCTTGCAGCTATAAAGGATAACTATCCGAAATATGTGGTGTCGTTGGATCCCATTAGTGGTGGATTAAATGAATATCCCGGGATTAAACATGTTAATCTGCGAGAATTCCTTATGACAGACCTTTAAAAACATAATCCAGACTATGTCCATAGAAACTTTTCCTCAAAATATTGACCATGAGGTTTTCAGAATGAATTGGGAAGCATATAAGATGCCCCCCAAGACCTATGACTCTCTTATGATAAATCATTTCAATCAGGAGATTTCTGCTTTAA
Source organism: Muribaculaceae bacterium (assembly GCA_029071345.1). Taxonomy (GTDB): domain Bacteria; phylum Bacteroidota; class Bacteroidia; order Bacteroidales; family Muribaculaceae; genus Lepagella. Next base: position 8,363 of record JAIEAO010000034.1, read on the forward strand.
AGGATTATGAAGGTAGAGAATTATACGAACTGATTCAAAATGTGGAGGATGCAGAGAGTTCGGAAATAAAAATCCAGCTGCAAGGAAACCGGTTATTAATAACTAATGATGGCGATCATCCCTTTTCGGTTGAAGGCTATGGATCTATTTTGCGCTCCGATCAAAGCACCAAGAGAAGTGAAAAATATATCGGAAACAAAGGATTGGGATTCAGGTCGGTTTTGAATTGGACAAATTCATTGTCTGTCTGTAGTCTTATGGCTCCGTGCTCAAGCAAAGGGGTGAGATGTAATTTCTCAAAAAAGATAGCTGCTGAATATTATAAAAGATTAAAGGAGATTTGGAAAGGTTTATCTTCTGACACAGAAGCTTTACTTCAAGAGGTGGCCTATGTTAAGAGAAGGGAGTATCCCCTGGCGATTTTGGCTATTCCTGAAGTTGAGGAATGGAATCCGGAGAAAGGTGTCACCACCCGGATTGAGATGAAGCTTAAACCGGAAGTTATTGAAAAGGTTAAGGAAAATATCAGAACCTTGACGGATTCACAATTTTTCCTCTTCTTAAGAAATTTAAATAAGATAGTTATTGAGGTTGACAATGAAATAAAGGAGGTTGAATGTAAAAGAACGGTCGGGAGCAATATTGTAGAAATCAATGTCAGATCCCGTGGGGTCACCGTGGAGTCGCAGCAATGGATAGTAGAGAGGCTTGAGGAAGGTAGAATATCTGTAGCAGCCGCAAGAAGAGTGGATAAATTAAGCCACAACGTTGATAATCATAATTATTATTTCCATTCCTTTTTCCCTACGAAGATAAGGTTCGGTTTCGGATGTGTGCTCCATGCCACCGTAGAATTAAGTTCAAACCGTAATAATGTTCTGCGTTCCGATGGCCGGACATTCCAATTGCTTGCCGAGGCAGCGCGAAACTTGGGAATGTCGATAAAAGAGTATTATAAGGAAAATCCCACATGGGATGCCTACGACATATTTGTGACCAAAGACAGGGATTATCAAAACGATGAAATTTTCTCGGATTTCTTCGGGAAGATGAGGAGCCTGAAGGAGAACGAAAGCTTAGTTCCGGTCGTAGGGAAGAGATATATGACTTCCCTACAAACAACGGCTATCACTGATGAGTTTTCAAAATTCGCAGACTCATTAGGTGAATATCGGGAGGTTTTCTCCACCGTGGTCCGTCCGGATTTTGAAAATGAGGGTATCTATGGAAACCGTGACTTCTCCAAACACCACAAAATGCTTCAGGAGTTTGCGAACCAATCTTTGTCTATGGAGACAAGGGTTGAATATATAGTTATGATGAAAAGAATCCGATGGGAGGGATTAGAGGATGAAAGAACCGGATATAAAAAACTGAATTTATTTACGGATAAGTCCGGGAATGTAATTTATGACAAGGCCTATCTTCTGACTGCCGATCAGAGGGAGATTCCTTCAATAGTTAAAGTGAAGCTTATAAATGATGACCTAAGGACAAGGCTGAAGCACCAGTTGGCTTCCGAGATAAAGATGGAAAAGGTGAAAGAGGAGTCCGAAGGCAGAAAAAGCAATGACGACCGAAGATTGTATTCTTTATTGCATCTGATCGCTGACATGGGATACACCGACTTCTCTTATATAAAAGACAGGCTCTTTACAGCCTCTAAAGAACCTCACGATATTGAGGACGACATTGAGATGGTCAGGTATCTTTACGCACAATATGTTTTGAACAAGAGTGAAAACAAGATGCCGAAAGATGCCGTGCTGCATCTGCTTGACCTCAGTAATAGGCCGAGGGAAATATGCAATTTTCTATACGGTGAAACCCAGGGAAAGTGGGCGCCGATGATTTCAAACCATATTGAAGAGATCGATTATTATAAAGAGAGTACTGAAAAATTTCGGGAATTTCTTGTAAAAGAGCTTCATATGGGGGTGAACTGTCCGATGAGACTGATAGAATGGGTGACGGATAATGAATATCTTAAAAACTTCAGTCTTAACGCAGAGAATTGCAATAATAAATATGTTAGGGATAGCCTTAAGAGAGAAGGGTTAAGTCCTTCTGCATTTGTTTTTGACCGCGGCTATGTGGAAATGACTGATCCTTCAGAGATAGTTAAAGATATAATAGCAGACGATAATGCTTTTCATGCCGTATTAAATAATAATGAAGGAAATTTTACAATCTACCATATTCCTCAGAGTCGTATTCATCAGAAAATCGTCAGAACACCGGCAATTTTTTCTCTTAACGGAAAGCTTAAAGAACTCTCAAATTTCATTATCAGCGCCAATAAGTGGATCGGGAATCCATTGATAGAGATCGAATCGATGACAAATAAAGAATTCGAACGTTTTCGGGATTTGGCAAAAGCATTCGGAGCGAAAAACGATGATGCCGAATTAGGTGTTGCAGAAATTTATGATGCCATCAATCGGGCCGGCAAGAATGATCACAAGACGATCTATCAGCGTATGAAAGATTTGTTGAGGGTAAAAAAGGAGAGAGGGGAATATATTGTTGCACCAAAAAAACTGAAATTATGGGCGACAAAAGCTGACACGCTTCTTGAAAACAAGATACCGGCCGAAGATTGCTATTATTGCGACAACACACCTCCGCGTGCGATTTATGAAAGATTTCCTATTTTGGATATCGGCAAGAGAGAGGGAGTGGAGATAGTGGCAGAATTTTTTGGTGTAAGACCTGTATCGGAAATAGAGACGAAACCTGAAATAGAAAATGCCACTCATTTGGAAATCATAGAGAAAGGGATTAAGACATTGCTCGAGGAGCGTGCGATTTATATAATGGCCGTGAGGTGCGATTCTTTACGCAAGGAAAAGTTGATAAATTCAGCTCATAAATACTATACTGAATTCAGGGGCATGAACATTTCGGTGTGGCGAGATCTTGACTATACATTGAAGATTGAGGGAGAAGAGAATAGCGATGTATATAAATTGGAGAGTAGCAATTTTCTAAAATATGATGACAAATACTATCTGTCATTGAGCGAATCTGAATCTTTGACCAATCCGTCAACACTATCGGCTGTCGCTTCTATGTTGTGTAGTCGTTTCAAGATTCAGGAAACGAATTGGAAGGAAAGATTCTTTAGCATCCTGTCTCTGCCTTTAGACAATCTTAAATATTCATTCACAAATGAGTATCCTTCAGATTTTATGGACTCCTTAAAAATGGTGCTGGAGGATAAGGTTAAGATTAAAAAGACAACCGATCTATTAGAGTTTCCCGTGATTCTTAAGAAAATATTGAATTTGGAAAAACATCGTCTTTATGAAAAATGTCTTGAAGAAGGATTGGAAAGTCAAAAGAGATTTTGGCTTCAATGTCAGGATGTGAAAAACGATGTGACTAATAAAATAAAAGCGATTATCGGAAACCTTAAGGTGGACACGGACGGCCTGGAGATTGAAAATATAATTCTTGGGGATTTAGGAATTTCAAGATCGAGTCTGGAGAATCTGTATGAATTAAAGATAAGGGATGAATATAAAGATTTCCTGGATAACATTACCTTGAGCAATTATAAGCTGGCTGAATATCCCGATATACTGTCACTTTCTTTTTTCCCTGGAAATATGGAGGAGATTAAGGCATTGTGGAAAGAACATCAGGAACGTCGGAATGCTGAAATAAAGGAATTGAAGCTCTTGAGCCGACAGAGGGGTGATAAGCCGCTTATAGAATGTGCGCAAAGTGATTTCATAATCGAGCGACCGATATCCGGCAAAGGAAAATCAGGAGGAACGAGAACGAAAGGCATTCCCTCAAATGCGGAGGCGTTGAATGTGTATGGAAAAAATGCGGAGGAGGATGTGAAAATCTATCTGGAGAACAAAGGTTATAAAGTGGTTTCGGGTTCGAGCAATTTGGATGATACAAAAGACGACGGATCACATTATGATATGATCTATGTTGATAATGAAGATAAAAAGCATTTTGTGGAGGTGAAATATTCCGGCACGGGTATCGTGCATATATCAGCCGCGGAATATGACTTTGCTCAAGAGATGTATGAAAAGAAAATAAGTTACGACCTGTTCATAGTCTATGAAGGAAAACTCCATATAATAGAGAATGCCCATGAGACGTTAAGGCATTATGCAAAGCCCGAAAACTATAAAATAAGAATAGCCCATAAATAAAGTAACTCATTTGCGTATTGTATAAACACAGTAAATAGAAGAAAAGGAGGCAACACTTGAAATCAGTGTTCGCCTCCTTTCCATGTTTGGGAGCTGTAATTAAAATCAGAGGATTACTTTGACGGTTTTGGTGGCGGTGCGGACGAGGTAGACGCCTTTGGGGAGGTTGGCGATCTCTTCGGCTGCTACGTCGGCTTTAACTACGATGCCGTTGAGGGTGTAGACCGAGACTATGTCTTGCGAGTCGATGCCTATCTCTGTCAGGCCTGAAAGACCTACGGTGGCATATACCTCTTCGGTTTCGTTGTTATCCGGGTTTGTATCTACCGATGCCGTCACTTTACCTTTGAAGCGGAAGGTCTGGTTGAGGTCAGACTGTTCGGGGGTGAGGGTGAAGATATACTGATAGGTCTCGGCCGATGCGATCGCTTTGTCGGCTGCTGCCTGGATTATCGATACGCCGTTCATGAAGAGTTCCACTTTATAGTCGGTCACAGCTTTGAGACCGTTGTTATAAACCGTGAGAACCACCTTTGCATCCTGATCGGGCACGAGCGCGGGCACGTCGAGGCTGACAGCTTCGAGGTCATACTCGGGCAGGTCGCCGTCGCCGTTCTCGATGCGGATGTTGTCGATATGGATGTTGAATCCGCGTGATGTTCTGCCGAGGAAAGAGATCATGGCAGACTCTGTGCAGTATTTTCTCGGAATTTCGATCGATGCCTCTTTCCATCCCTCGCTGTTGTCCTTGAGAGTAAGTTCTTTCAGAGTGTGGAAGTCCTGATCATTGTTTGAGATCTGCACGGTCAGAGTCTCACCAATGTTGTTAGAGTTGAGGGTATAGATGTAGAATTTCAATACCGGGTGGTTAGCACTGAAGAGATCGATTTTGGGAGAAGTCATTCTCTCCATGATGCCTGAGTCCTGACCGTAAGCCACGAAAGAAGCGAAACCTCCATCGCCATCCTGTGCGGTTGCATCGGGAGTGGTGCCCTGACTCTGGAGACTCCAGCGCATATCGGTGTGGCCGGTGAGACGGGAGATCACCCACGGAGTGTTTTCAAGCGATTTGCCTGCAAACGACTCTTTGAAAGGCAACTGCATGGATTCGCCGATGATCACATAGTCTCCGATCACGAGGTCGCCCTCTTTGTCGCCATAATATGTTGAGATCTGATAATAGATCATCTTCTGCTCGGTCTCGCCTGCCAGAGATGTGTCGGTGAATGAAGTGCCTTTCATCTTGGTGGCCATCGTCACGCCGTCGCTTCTTACGATAGTGTAAGAGAGATTGTTGGCATTGATGTCCTGACCGCTCACTGTCTTGGTCGGAGCTTTCCATGTGAGCACGAGGTCGTTGTCGTCGTTGATCACGAGTTTGAGGTCGGAAGCGGCCAAAGGTTTGTCGAATCCGACGAATGTATTTACAGTAGCCTCGATGCCGCGGCCGCTTTCGTTAGAAGCGATCACACGATAAGTCACCTCGCCTGCGGGAGCGTTCTCGTCGGTCCACTCGATTTTGGCGCCGACAGCGGGGTTGTCGAATTTCTTAACGGGAGTGATCTCGCTGTTTCTGAAGATTTCGACAGCTGAGAGAGAATTGAGAGTGGTGCCGTCTTGCGATTTGGTCGGAGTCGTGAAGCTGAGGGCTACCTTTGCCGAACCGTCGGAAGCCGGGGTTGCGGTGAGGTCGGTCACAGCTGCGGGAACGCCGGCGGAGGCAGTGAGACGCAGATCGATGTCATCGAGAATCAGACGGTAGGAGTTGGCCGGCGAAATGGCGTGGAAGCCGATATAAGCCGCACCCTCTGAATCAGTGGTGAACTCTGCGGTGTATGTATCAAATTTGGTGTTGTTGGTGATGGTGGAGGGGAGGATTGTTTTTGTCATACCCTCTTTAGTGGGAGCCTTGCCGAGAAGCACCTCGAAACGTTCGGGCGATTCATCGTCGAATGCGCAAGCCTTGAAGCTGAGTCGATAGGTGGAATTGGCGTCCAGACGAAGGGGAGGAGTGATAAGCCAGTTGTCGGACTGCTCATATTTGTTATACTTCGACCATGCGGCGTGCCAATAGTCTGAATATTCCCATGAAGCTCCGTCAGCGTCGCCGTCGAGGATTGTGAATCCGTTCATGCTGTCGGCGGTGTCGAATGTCTGGATATAGGGCACTTCGAAGGCCTGACCGGCAAACCAAGAGTTGGATGTCGCGGTTCCGCCGATGTTCTCACCGATTATGGCAGTCACCGTGTAATAATAATTAGCCATTCCTTCGGGCAACTTCTCGGTGAAGGTGGTGGCATTGAGATTTTCAGCTACAAGCTCACCCTCGGGATAGCGCACGATGTTATATCTGAGCTTCTCAGCCTCGATCGTTCCGCCGTGCAGGCCGCCGGTGGGAGCATCCCATGAGAGGGTAGCTACGTTGTCGGTGACCGAGAGAGCGACATTTGCGGGAGCGGCCGGAGCATCGTTGCCGGTGAAATGGTCTACAATAGATTTCGGACCCTCGCCGACAGAGTTTTCAGCAAACGCCACTACAGAGTGATGACCGTCGCCCAGCTTAGTCACGAATTCATCGGAAGCGCCCGCAGCCATCGCTTTTGAATAGATCTCCTGGCCGTCGGCATAAACCTTGACGGTAAGAGAGCCGGGAGCCGAGCCGTCGAAAGCCTTGGTCGGAGCCGTGAATTTAATTTTAGAGCCTTCGTCGGTCACTGCGACAGAAAAATCAGTCAGCTCGGCCGGAGCGTTGAGACCCTTTGTGGGAGCCTCGATGAAAGCGCAGGTAAATTCTTCGTTATTGGGAAGTGCGAAATAGAGGTCGGCCTTACCTGTCGAGGTGTTTAGCGTGAACACGCCGGAAGTCTCGTCCTCAAGAGTGGCCACCCAGTAGATCACGTTGGTCTCGGGGTCGATGCAGGCACTCTGCATATATTTAGGTGAAATGCCCGACAAGCCGATAGCTACATATTCGCCGGTGGTCTTGTCAAAGCGATAGGTCATACCTGTAAGGAGCTCCACACCGTAAAGCTCGCCGAAATTATTTGCCACGAGGCAGGCCATATCAGGGATGGTGGCGATTTCGGTTGCCTCGCCTGATTTCTCATCGATGATAGCCAGCTTTGACGCGCCTCCGTCGAAATTGCTCCACACCGAAGCATAGATATTCTTGGTGATGGGGTCGTAAGTCATGTCGTTTGCGATAGAACCCTGCTCATGAGTGAGGATAGGATTCTGCACATAATACCATTCGTCGGTGTTGACCACCATGTAATAGTTATTAAACCAGGGATCATCGGTCAGCACCTCCCAGAGTCGGTAATGCACCTGACGGTCGGTGTAGCATCCGCCGCCGTTGGCCTGAAGGTTGGGATGAGCATACATCTGGAACGGCTTCGGATTGCTTTTGGAAATCTCATAGCATCCGTAAGGATAGGATTCACCCTCGGCAAGATTCCACCATGCATCGGAATACTGCATCATGCCGTAAATCTTCGGACCTGTTGAAGACGCAGTGGGAGAAACATTGCGTTTAGCCTTTGTCAGGGGAGAAGGGTTAATGGTTGTTTTGCCGGAATTGGGCAATGGGCGTGTCATTCGGTAATCGGAATTCGGGGCCGCCTTGGGAGCCACTTCGAAATCAGAGAATGCATAGACACCCAGCGATGCCAGGAGCAAACAGCTCCCGGTGATCAGTTGAGATCGTTTCATTTCTATATGATAGTTTATTTAAGATGAATTATCAAATTTATATCTGCAAAGTTCATATTTTTTATTGATATATAC
>JAIEAO010000035.1 GCA_029071345.1 Muribaculaceae bacterium
GTATAAAGTATAAAGTAAAGGTCGCGGAATCCGCGACCTTACTTGTATCTTAACCTATGCGGACGCGATATATCGCGTCCCTACTGCAATCATCGCGACTATTCTTATCACTTATCACTTATCACTTTTTCATAATAGGCTTTTACGTCGTTCCAATGGTAGTAGGGCCAGATATCGGTGTCAACCGGAATTTTGGTCTCTTTCTCGTTGTGAAGGAATTTCACTAAGATATCATCCGGTTTCTTGTCGTTTTTGAAGAGAATCATCTGGATATTGGAGGCCATCGGAGACACAAACCAGTCGTTCCAAACCTTATATACATCTTCAGGTCGTTCGGCCTCTCCATAACAATTCTCGAAACCGAGCAAGGCGGTGAAAGGCACCACATTACCGTCATGTCCGAAGCGGAGCGTGGCCACATCACCTTCGCCGGCAATCGCAATCTCAGCACCCTCTATGAAGTTTCTTAACAGCGGTTTGGCGTTGTTGAGATGCTTGCGCTCTGCCGGTTTGAAGTTTGAGTGGCCTGCATAGAAATCGGCATTGAAGCACTGCCAGATGTCGAATAACTCCTGCGGGGTAAAGAGGTCGTAGAATGAAATCTTATTCTCCGTGTTCTGTGCATCGGAGGCAATCCAGTACAGACCCCACATGAAGTTCTCGGGATTGACATAACGCTCCACAAATTCCGGGTTGGAAAAGATGGTGGGCACGATACGGTCTGCCTTTACCTGCTTCTTCTCAAACTTGCGTTTCATCTCTTGCCACCAACCCTCGCGGCTGCTCTTGAAAGCATCCGATTCGGGAGTGCTGTAGCAGAGATAAGGCATATATCGGTTTGAGGATTCGAGGGTTATATCCAGTTCGGGATAGTTTTCTTTCAGGCTCTGGCAGAAGTTACCCATACTGATGATGCAGCGGGGCACGAGCGTTGATCGCGCCGAAACGGTCTTACCCTTTCCTTTGAACACTTCAGGATAATTCTCAGCCATACGTCGCGCAATCCCCTGATGCTGACGCGCGCCCAAAGGTGACAAGTCGCCTCCACGTTTGTAAGCCTCCTCCATCACTGTGTCAAGGCGAGCAAGCACATTCTTCCCTAACGGAGTCAGAGCGTTGGCATCATTAGCTTTGGTAAGGAGGTCATGAACCCATTTGTAGTCATTATCGCCAAGTAGATAGCGTGATCCGTGACGTCCGTAATGACTCACATAAAACGGTTTGTAACCCTTCGGGGCCGGAGTGTTGTCGGCTTTTTCAGTGGGATAGGCATAGTAGACACCTCCCGTCTTGTTCAAATCCTTTGACATCTCCTCAAAAGTTGTCTGGCTCATGGCCGGCACCGCGCAGATGAGGGCAATGCCTAATAATCCTGAAAATCGAAGTTTCATCAGTCTCGGTAATATTGCTGCAGATAACAGCGCATTATAAAATCGTGGTTAGTTTTCACAAGTTCCTTGTCGTCAGTGCCGGGGAAGACAGCATCGGGCAACCAGTCGTTTTCGTATGCGAATTTCACGAGGTCGGCCGGGCATTTTCCTCTCACCGTAAGCAGATCGAAAGCATGAGCCGAAGCATATTCCTTGTCGTAATAAGGATTATCGGGGTCGGCGATACATTTGGCTACATTTCTCGCCACCAACATACCGCGCTCGGGATTAACCAGCACGCAGAAATAGCCGGAATCTTTCAGCACCGGCAGATGCTCCTGATTCTTATCCCAACCCATCTTTTCGATAAAGAATTCGTTCATCTGCTTATAATCGGCAAAGTATTGAATTCTTCGCCCGCCGGTGACTTCCATAAACTTCGTATAATACGGATGCACACCCTTATCGTTCACTTTCTTCTCCGGCAGTTTACCTTCGATGATGAGTCTCAGCCATTCGATGATATAGAGAGCCAACGGACCTGTGGGGTCTTCCATCATCGACTGCTCCATGCGGCTGTGCAGTTTGGTTATATCCTCGCCCGACATCAGTTCGGGGTCAGACATAATCTCAGAGAGGGTCATGGCGAAGGCCGGAGTCATAAGGTAGCAATGCAGAAAGAGCCATTGCCCTAAGTGGTAGATGGCCTCCTGATCTTCCGGGTCTTTGAATTCGAGACCACGCGCGATGTTGAAGTCCTCGGGCTCCGGGGAGTCTTCGTAAATCGAATCAAGATAGGCAAACCAGTTGTCGGCGAGCTCGATGATTCGCGCATCGTGAGGATAAATGTCGCGCATATCTTCGTAAGACATGGCAACAAAATACCACACCATAAATCTCACATCCTCGCGGTTGAGTTCGTAATCCACATACTCCTCCCCTGCGAAATGGAACGGAACAGCGAAGCCGTACAGCTTGCGGTTGGCATCCGTGAAAGACCTCCAGATTCCCGCGTCGGCGATGATATCCTGAAAATAGCCGGTCAAGCCGATGCTCATCCTTTTCCCTACACTCTCGTGCACCACCTGAGCGAGCGCCGACCTTTTGAAAATAGCCATCAGTTTGTTGGCTACCGCCAAATAATATTTATCAGTCACCACCTCCTTGGGGAAAGATGGCTGGCGGAAAATGAAGTCTTTAATGTCTATATCCACGTTGTAGTTTTCAGTTATTAGATATCAGATATTAGATATCAGATATTAGATATCAGATATTAGATATCAGATATTAGTTTTCAGATATTAGTTCTCAGATATTAGTTCTCAGATATCAGTTTTCAGTAGGGACGCGATATATCGCGTCCGCCGCCTCAGAGATTATCGAGCGAAGCCTGTTCCGTGTTCCGACAGAATGGAGGAAATTCCTCTCACTTCTCACTTCTCACTTAACAGCCATGATTACCTCATCGATTGTCAATTTCTCCTGCGTGCCGGAGATCATATTCTTGAGCATGATCGTGCCGTCCTGAAGCTCAGTCTCTCCGACGATTGCCACAAACGGGATATGGTCTTCATCAGCTCTCGACATCTGCTTCTTAAGCTTCACAGCATCGGGGTAAAGCTCTGCGGGCACACCGGCCTCGCGCAATGCCTTCACATATTTGAGACACTGTTGAGCCTCGGCCTTTCCGAAGTTTACGAACATTACCCTAACGGACTCTGAAATCTCCTCGGGATAAAGGTTGAGCTGATTCATCACGTCATAGATGCGGTCGGCACCGAACGAGATACCCACGCCCGAAAGACCCGGCATACCGAACACGCCGGTAAGGTTATCGTAACGGCCACCACCTGTGATGCTTCCGATCTCTACATCTTGAGCCTTGACCTCGATAATGGTGCCGGTATAGTAATTCAGACCACGGGCGAGTGAAAGGTCGGCCTCAATCTTGCATTTGTGACCGAGAGCGTCAATGCCGCCGAGCACCTCTTCCATCTCCTCGATTCCCTTCATTCCTTCGGCTGAATCTTTGAGAATCTCCTTGATTACTGCAAGTTTCTCCTCATTTGTGCCCGAGAGTTCAAGGATAGGACGTAATTTCTCGATAGCCTCCTCGCTCAATCCTTTCTCTACCAATTCAGCGTTGACATTCTCGATACCGATTTTGTCGATCTTATCAATCGCCACGGTGATATCCACGATCTTGTCTGACGCATTTAGAACCTCGGCGATACCAGCGAGAATCTTACGGTTGTTGACCTTGATGGTGATATTGATGCCAAGATCCTGGAAAACCTTGTCGATAAGGGCCAACAACTCTATCTCATTATTCAGTGAATCGGAACCGACTACATCTGCGTCACACTGATAGAATTCGCGATAGCGCCCTTTCTGCGGACGGTCGGCACGCCATACGGGCTGAATCTGGAAGCGCTTGAACGGCAGTGAGAGATCATTGCGGTGCTGAACCACAAAACGTGCAAAAGGCACCGTAAGGTCATAACGCAAACCTTTCTCACACATCTTGTTGGTAAGGCGCGGAAGATTTTTTTCAGCGTAATCCTCATCGCTCACCGACTTCATGAAATCGCCGGAATTGAGGATTTTGAAAAGGAGTTTATCACCCTCCTCGCCATACTTACCCATAAGGGTCGAAAGATTCTCCATTGCGGGAGTCTCGATCTGCTTATAGCCGAAAAGGCGGAAAGACTTCTTGATAGTATCGAAAATATAATTGCGGCGAGCCATCTCGATAGGAGAAAAATCTCGCGTACCCTTAGGTATTGACGGTTTCTGAGCCATAAAATTCAATATTTATTAATTTATGCAAATTTAGCAAAAATTCGCGAGTAAGCAAAGAGAGAACGTCGGCCGAAGGCCGGTGCGCGATGCCACAGGCACTTTGACTTACCGCAAAATTAAGGGAAATTTATCTAATATTCAAACTATATTTCCCTCATCCCACAAAAAAACCGACCACCTCTTCGGAAGCAGCTCTCATCGCAATCTCAGCCTCGGAGAGGTTGAATTATGATTAACCCCATACGACCGAGCAGAGCAAGGAAGTATGGGGCCAATAGGATAGGAATAATGCGGCATCGGAGATGTCGTATTATGGTTAATATGTCTATACTCGATACCGTCCAAACAGAATGAGTACGACATACATCCCTTTATTTGAAATCATTATAGTGCGCTCCTTTAGGGGTCGGATCAGTAACCACGACTGGTTTTCGGTAAACTTTTTCCATCAATTCCTGTAGATTTATAGCGCCCTCAGCACGTGCTCTTTCAATTGTACCATCCTCATAAAGTCTTGCTTTAGAATGTTCCAATGCATTCTTCTTGACCTGAGACCATAATTCGGCAGAAGCTTTAGCCCAACGTCCGGTTCTTAAATCCTTACTATCATAAGAAACCCATGATTCATCATCAGTTGATTCCATTATTTCTACTATCTCAGGAGGTAATACAATTTTTATAGTATCTCCTTCATTATTGATATCAAGATTTTCTATATCAAACAGGATGCTGCCTCTCTGTTTTTGTGTAGCAAAAAACTCCCAATTAGCAATCGTATCTTTTATCGGAATTTCATTATAAAAGTCGATACTGCAAAGTTCTACCATTGTCTCTACTTTATTTATTTTCCCTTTACTTACATCAATACTATTATGCGGGAAAATAAATAAGCTATATATAACCGCAACTGCTGCAATTATTACTGCTACTAATAGTAATGGCTTAATCAACTTTTTCATCTTTATCTATTTTTGAATTTTTAAATTCTATACTCGCCATATACCCGCTATTCTCAAAAATTTCTTCAAAATATTTACGGGCTTTACGTTTCGCTGCATCAATCAGATGGGCCTTTAACATAGGATTTGATTCCCACTCATCCCTCATACTCTTATTTCCTTCTTCTTTTAAGGAATTAATATCTTTTTCATCCAGATCCCATCTCAAACCTGTTATATTTTTGTAAGCCTCTCGCATCTCACAGTCTCTACCAATCAATTCTGCGTTTACAGGGGGAAGAATGACTTTAACAGTCTTTGTTTTATCATCAAAAACAAGATCATCAACCTGAAAAGATGATAAATCTATATATGCCCGGGCATATGTGTCATAGGAATATCCTGCTATCCTTCTTCCAAGAATATTCTCTTGATTATTAACCACAGTTTTGGTTATTGACATTTTGGCAAAGACCATTTTATCTACTGACTTAATCTCTTGATAGAGACCATTGTTATCGGTTTTTGCGCACGATGACATCATAGTCAACGCTGACGCCAAAACACATCCTTTTAATAATTTGACTTTCATATATTTTTATTTAATATTAATTGTTAAAGAAAACCCACGATCGATATCCGCGCCAGGATAATTAGCAATAATCCATTGAGCCTGCTTTTGCTTATTTCCCATTAGTTGCGAATAGTATCCTGATTCAGATGGGGAAATATCAATCTCTCGAGTAAATGGTTTTGGTCCATTCATTTGATAAACCCCTTTAATTATTACTTTCTTTTTTTTCGCTTCTTCAGAATATTTACTATGATTGACATAATTTTTGTTTGAGGCGGTATTATAAGATCGCTTAGCAAATCCTCCTATACACAATGAGATGACTTTGAATATTAATTTAAATGGGAAAATGATTAAATGGAAAATACCTATTTTATAAAGCATTATTAAGAAAATGAAGAATCCAGCAATACACAACCACCGATCTTCGTCATTCCACATCATCACAAAGAATTCCCCGATAGAAGATACTATATCCAATATTTTATGAAGCCATTCCATAACTAACGACTCAAATATTTATATTTTCAACAGACTGGAATCCTGTCAGCTTATCAATCCATTTAATCACCGAAGCACGTGCCTTGTCATTGCTCGGAAGTTGAGCGAGAAGAGTGCCCTCTGTCACTCCATAATTATTTATGGGGAGTTCACGCCACCATGTGCCGTATCGCCGTGAACCCTTAAAATTATCTTTTAATGATTGGGAAAATTCGCTGTCGCCCTCTTTTGTCGCTTCTACAATATACTTACCTTTCTTTCGATAAACTGATATTTTGACTGGAGATGAATTGGATGTAAGTATAAAAGCATCATCTTCCGGAGTATAGTTCCATCCTTGTGTTTTCAGAGATTTGAGTTTGTCATTCCATTCAATTATAGTTGCTTTATTAGTTGCAGCTTCATCCTCCTTCTCTTCAACTGCCAGTTCTATAAGTTTCTCTTCTTCAGGTTGTTCTTCTTGTGCTCCGGAAATTGCATCTACAAAAGCGTCGACACTTTTCGTTCTTCCCATAGTCTTATCATAAAGCTCATTTCCGAAAATACAGGCTATAGCGTTTAGTGCTTCCACTAATTCTTTCAATTCTGTTCGGGAACCAGTACTTTTTATTAATTTGACAATATTGTCGTCGAGCAAATCAGATACTTCAGCGTTAGAATGCATCCTGATAGCCATAGTATGGAAAATCACCACTTTCTTGCCATCGGGTGAAGGTTGGGTTACATATCTTCGCAAAGCATCAAGGAATGAATTGTAGGCTTTTAGACGCTCTTTGAAGATTTCCACTTCCTTTTGCTGATTAAGTTCTTCATTGATCATTGCAACCTGTTGCTTCGACTGTCCTTTGAAAAGAAAGAATGTGGCGAAAACGGTCATAGCAACCCCAAGAACTGCACCTATAATGGTCATAGGCAATTCTTTAGTCTCAGAAAGCGAGTAGGTAACCACTATAAGCCCGGCAATGGCAATAGCAAAAAAACAGCCCCAAAGTCTCTCATATAAAGATGAGTTTTCTGATGCAGATTTTTTCATATATCCTGTTAATGCCTCGGTCCTCCCCTCGTTGGCGTAAAGTATTGGTGGACAAAAAAGAAAAGCGCAGGAGTCTGTATCTGTTACCGTCCTACACCTTGAGGCTTCTCGCATTGCCCTTTAATCGTTGGACGGCAACGCAGAAGCCCTACGCCTGTATATGCAAAATCTTGTCTTACCACGGGGACACGATATATCGCGTCCTACAATGAGACATTGTTTTACATAACCACGGGCATCTACCGTTGCTCAATCCTTGACGATTAAAAGAATGTTTGCGAGACATTTCAAGGTGTCAAGAATCAGCGCGGATAAACGCTTTCAAAATATTTATTGCGGATGCACCGGGGTGCATCCCTACCATCCCGCTCCGCTTAACCCCAGACCGGGGCTTCTGAGAGACGGTCTGCACCGCAAAGTTATACAATAATTCGAATATTACAAAACAAAAAGCCCTCCTCCCGGCGCCTCAGACAGCAAAAGTTTTGGCATGTGCACTGCGGACGCGATATATCGCGTCCCTACCGGGAGGGAATCCGTTCCTCGCAAAGCCGCTTGCGGCGTTCTTCGCAGCCACGGAGTGTCCGCGTTACTGCGGTCGCGACGTGCAGCGACCCTACAAGCTATAATAATCGAACCGCTATACCATATTCGATAATTTATATACGAATTATGAGGGATGGCTAATATTCAAAGGATATTTAAGTTATTATGATAGGAGAGGATTTATCCTATAGTCGTAAAAATAGTAGGGACGCGATATATCGCGTCCGCATCGACATAACTTAGTCTTTGATTATTATCTCAATAAGAACTCATTGATATGGAAATTAAGTTTTCAGACAGAATAAAGGAGTGCGCACCCGGTCTTAGGGTGTTGGCTTACGAGGTGGAGGTACAGAACGCTCCTACTTCCGATTCGCTTTGGGAAGCGGTGGAAAAGGAGACGGAGAAAATCCGCGCTCAGTATGCAATCGATGAGATTAAGAATCGTCCGGCAATCCTCGCTACCCGCAATGCTTACAAGGCTTTGGGTAAGGATCCTAACAGATATCGTCCGTCGGCGGAGGCGTTGTGTCGCCGCGTTGTCAATGGTAAGGAGCTTTACCGCCTCACCACTCTCGTAGATTTTATCAATCTGCTTTCGATGGAAACGGGTCATAGCATCGGCGGTTTTGATGCTGACAAGATCGAAGGCGACTCACTTTTGCTCGACGCTGGCACAAAGGATGACATTTACCACGGAATCGGTCGCGGAATATTGAATATCGAGAATCTGCCTGTCTATCGCGATAAGGTCGGAGGAATCGGTACGCCGACAAGCGATGAGGAGCGCACAAAACTTACCGAGGAAACTTCCCACCTCCTCATGCTCATAAATGTCTATGACGAAACCGAGAACCTCGAAGAATTAGAAAAGAAAACCACTGAGCTTTTAACCACACTCTGCTCCCCCGCCTCAATCCGCTGCACCCCTTACCATTGCCAAAAATAATCGCCGCAATTTAGAATTCAACGGAGAGGCGAACGTTGAGCTGGCGGCGGGTAAGGTAGTTGGGTACGGCGTACTGGATATTATTCACATCCGTTACCCAATAATAGCTGCTGACGTTGGTGATATCGAGAAGGTTGAAGCAGTCGAGACCGACAACGATGCTGCGGAAATGACGCCAGAAGTTGTAGGGGCGCACACCATTTGTCGGTGCGCCAACCAACTGATAGCTCACGCCGATATCGACGCGCTTGTAAGCCGGAGCACGGAAGTACGATTCGGCGCGGCTGCGGTGTGGCGCGGTCATTGTCAGTCCGTCAGCAAAAACTCCGCGCAGACTGAATTTAAGTTTGGGGAATTTCGGGAAATAGTCGGTGAAATAAAGGCTGACGGAGAAACGCTGATCACTCGGCAGGGGCACGTTCTTGCCGTTGAGATTCTGGTTGGTTTTCATCAGTGAGAAACTAAGCCATGAGTCGGAACCCTCCACAAACTGACCGAAGAGCTTCATGTCAAGTCCGGCTACATATCCTTTCGAGTCGTTGACGCCTGAATAGTTGATCTTCAGGTTGTCGTATTCATAAGAAATGAAGTTGGCGATATTCTTGTAATAGACTTCGCCGGTAAGTTTGAAAGGACGGTTCATCGCGCGGAATGTGTAGTCCGTTCCCAATATCACATGAATACTGCGCGGAGATTTGATGTCACGGTTCAGTTCGATAAGATTATTGCCGTTCTCATCTGTTACGGCACGTCTGAATTCCTTGTAGAAAGGTGACTGATAATACAGTCCGGCTGCGGCACGGAAATTGAAGCTGCTACCGATCGGAGAGAGCGAGAAGTTGACACGCGGCGACACAAGGAATTCCTTGTTGAAATCCCAATAAGAGAAACGGAGACCGCCGTTAAGGGTCATTCGCGCTTTCTCAGTGTCGATATAATAGGCATCCTCGATGTATGCACCGAGGCGGTTGGTCGAAAGATTATGATTCGAAGAGAGTGAATAGATAAGATGCACACCCTCGGGCAATGTCGGCAGTGAATAACCGGCTGAGTCGCGCCATTCCCACTCTTTGGTGCGGTCGCGGAAGGTCTCGCGGCGGTAATCCAGACCGTAGGTTAGGTTATTCGCCTTGATCCTCGTCTCCCCTTTAAGGAACATTCGGAACACGGAGGCTTTCAACCGGTTGCGCGAGTGCTCCATATATTTACCCACGCCCAACTCTCCGCCGATGCCATCCTCGCCACCGGTGCCGGCTTGATTTAGCCAATATTCCCCGGAGATGTCGTAAGACACCAATTCGTTGGTGAGGAATCCCGAAGCACCGATCATGAAACTTGACGCGCGGTTAGGACGGTACAATGCGGTGAGTGCGCCTAAGAATGTCTCGAACTTGTCGCGCTCCTGACCGTCGAAATATACCTTGAAATGCTTCACATCCTGCGCCGTGCCGAACGTGGTCTCACGGTTATGGGGCGTGAAGTTATAATGGTTGAGCGAGATGTTACCCAATAAATTGAACGTCCAGCGGTCGCTCGGCTTCAGATTCAGGTTGGTCTGATAATCGAAATAGGTAGGGTCATACTCTCCTTTGGTATCCATCGAGGAGAGCAGGGAGTTGTTTTTCTTGAACCTCAATCCGTGGAGCTGTGAGAACTTGCCCGAATTCTGGCCCAATGTCAATGACGCACCCATCAGACTGGCCGACACCGCACCTTCGAACGCTTCCGGTTCGCGATAGGTGATATCGAGAGCAGAAGACATCTTGTCGTCATATCTTGCCGGAAAACCGCCCGATGAGAATTTCAGATTACCAACCATGTCAGGATTGATGATACTGAGACCCTCCTGTTGACCTGAACGAACGAGCTGCGGTCGATAGATCTCGATGCCGTTGATATAGACCGAATTCTCATCGAACGAACCGCCTCGCACAGAATACTGCGAACTCAATTCGTTGGATGAGTTGACACCCGGCATCGTCGAGATCATCGCCTCAACACTACCACCCGACACATCGGGCGACAGCTTGAAACTCTCTGTGTTGAAGCTCTGCATACCGTTGATATTGCTCTTGAAACCCAACACCTCAAGCTCTTTCAGCTCAACATCGTTGGAATACATACGGACATTGAGCGTCAGGTCACCCTTAGGATTTATCAGCTTATGATTCACCGTCTTAAATCCCACGCAGCTGAATACAAGTTCGAGGGTGTCTTTCCGGGCGACCGAGATTGAATATTGACCCTGAAGATTGGTATTGGCACCTATGGCTGTGCCCGCAACACGAACGGTTGCAAACTCCACAGGCTTATCCTCGCTATCGATTACTTTGCCGGAAATCTTTACGTTTTCGGCGTTCATCGACAGCAAGCCCAGAGCTCCTAAAAGCAGTATGACGATTAATTTAAGTTTCAAGAAGCGATAGTATTATGTTTCAGAATCAACACTTATAATAGATGTGTCAACACTTATTCTAAACGTTTTCAGGCTATGGTTTATTTTATCCCCTCCCTCTCTGCTTGATTTCCGTGTCATTGATGCTGTCTGATATCAACTGGAGAAACTGGATTCGTCGCACCAAAGCCGACGTGACATTTCTGAACTTTCGTGATGCTATTATCTTTTCAATCACAGCTATCATCTGATTCCCTAACCCTAATTCCGCCGCCATCGAGTCTGCCCTTTCCTCGGCATCGAAACCCCAGGGATGGGTACGGTAAAGGATATGCCCTAACTCATGAGCAAGCACGGCAAACAGTTCAGGATAGGTGAACCCCATCTCACCCACCATCCTTTTGGATATATAAATACGGTTCTCGAGTTTGACCACAACATCATCATACTCATTTTCCTCATCCGATAGAGGCACGAACTCAATCACCTCCGGCAATTCCCTCTTATCTTCAGCCAGGGCACGCAACTCATCGAAACGATTCACAAGTGCGTCACCATAAAGACGAAGAAATGAATCCACCTCCGGGATAGAATATTTATTAATAAATTTCTGCATATACCCCTTAACGTGCATATCCCGCGCCACATTTTCCAACTTTGCCTAAATTATCACCGGGCCACTTACAAAAAATGTTAACAGGAGAATTAAGGCTCTCCCTATTGTCGCAATTTTTGTTAATTTTGCAGTTTTGCAAAACTAAATATACTAATATATGGAATTTTCCACTATCGACAATATAATCCGCGAAGTGTCTTCGCGCCTTGATATCCCCCAAAAGAAAGTTAAAGCCGTGGTTTCCCTGCTTGATGAAGGAGCGACAGTACCGTTCATTTCCCGTTACCGCAAGGAAGCGACCGGTGCTTTGGATGAAGTGGCGGTAAGAAATATTGAGGTGACGCTAAAAAGCGTCCGCGAATTTTTCGCACGCAAGGAGTTTGTGGCCGAAGCTATCGAAAGTGCCGGCAAATTGTCCCCTGAAATCTCCCGACAGATCGCCGAAGCATCCTCCCCTACTCAGCTTGAAGATATCTATGCGCCGTTCAAACCTAAGAAACGTACACGCGCCACGATGGCTCGCGAGCGAGGTTTGGAACCGTTAGCAAAGATGATAATGTCAGGCAAACCGGAAGACCCGGAGTATGCTGCCCGAAGATTCTGTAATGATGAAGTGACAGATAGCGATGAGGCTCTTGCCGGAGCGGCCGACATTATCGCAGAGTGGGCTTCCGAATCCACACGGCTGCGCAATGCTTCACGAAACGCCTACCGCAATCGTGGTTCTCTCGTCTGTTCGCCGGCCAAAGGTGAGGAGGAGAATCTGAAGAATTCCACTTTTGCCACCTATTCTAATTTCTCAAACTCGATCAAACGCATATCCTCACATCAGTATCTCGCGCTGCGCAGGGCCGAAACCGAAAAACTGCTGAAGGTGAAATATTCACTCGACGATACGTCCTATTCTCTTGAAGAGAAACTATGCGATTCATTCACTCCACGCCATGCCTCAACGGCTTGCCGTGAGATTATCAACGATGCCGTGATCGATGCCAGCAAGCGCTTGATACGGCCATCGGTAGAAAATGAAATTTCTGCTGATCTTAAGGAAAATGCCGATAAAGTGGCGATTGATATTTTCGCCACCAACCTTCGGCAACTCCTCCTCGCCTCTCCGTTGAGAGGTAAACGAATTCTCGCCATTGACCCCGGTTATCGCACCGGTTGCAAGGTCGTGGCAATCGACGAACAGGGAAATCTCTTGGACGATGCTGTGATTTATCCCGTGCCTCCGCGCAATGATTTCGAGGGCGCAGCTAAAACAGTCAACCGTCTTATTTCGCGCTACAAACTGAATGCCATTGCTTTGGGAAGCGGTACAGCTTCACGCGAGACTGAGAAATTCCTGAAAAATTATCACATCATGCCCGATGCGGATATTTATGTCGTAAATGAGGACGGAGCGTCGGTTTATTCCGCCTCCGAACTGGCACGCGCCGAATTTCCGGACAAGGATGTTACGGTCCGCGGAGCGGTTTCGATCGGCCGAAGACTCATTGACCCTCTCGCCGAACTTGTTAAGATTGACCCGAAATCAATAGGAGTCGGGCAATATCAGCACGATGTGGACCAAACGAAATTGAAAAACGCCCTTGATTACACGGTGATGAGCTGTGTGAATGCTGTAGGCGTTGATGTCAATACGGCATCCGCGAGTCTGTTGAGTTATGTGGCAGGCATCGGACCGGCATTGGCTAACAATATCGTGAAATATCGCGCAGAAAACGGTGCTTTCAAATCACGCCCCGAACTCAAGAAAGTTCCTCGTCTGGGAGATAAAGCATATCAGCAAGCGGTAGGATTTCTCCGAATAGCCGACGGCAGGGAACCGCTCGACAATACCGGCATACACCCTGAGCAATACGCTTTAGTGAAGAAGTTAGCCGCAATATTAAAAGTAAAACCGGGTGAACTTATAGGTAACAAATCTTTGCTGGAAAGCGCAGACGCAGAGATGTTGGCTTCACAACTCGGCGTATTGCCGGAAACTGTTAAGGATATCATTACAGAACTTATGAAACCCGGACGTGACCCACGAATCGACAATGCAGAGGAAGCATTTCACCCCGAGATTGAAAGTTTTGAGGAACTTCGCCCCGGCATGAAACTTCATGGTGTGGTCAACAATATCACGGCGTTCGGAGCATTCGTAAACCTCGGAATCAAGGAATCCGGACTGCTTCACATTTCCAAAATATCACGAAAACGCATCAACACAGTCAGCGATGTGCTGCGGTTAGGACAGCAGATTGAAGTAGTGGTCATCGACATCGACCATACCCGTCACCGCATCAGCCTCGCCACCTCCGAAATGGCGAATTAGGCGATGCCTAAGAGTTCGATTTCGAAGATCAAGGTGGATCCGCCTGGAATTCCAGGCTGGTTCATCTTACCGTATGCCTGTTCTGCGGGAATATATACCTCCCATTTATCGCCGACACGCATCTGCTGAAGTGCAATGATCCAACCGGGAATAAGGTCACGCAGACGGAACGCTGGAGCCACTCCTCCCCTGCTGCTGTCAAACGTCTTGCCATTGATAGTCTTACCAACATAATGAGCCGTCACCACGCTTCCCCGATTGGGTGTAGGCCCGTTCGCATTCCCCTTCTTGATCACCTTATAATAAATCCCCTTATCGAGCGGCTTCACACCCTCCTCCTTAGCTTTGGCAGCAAGCCACTCCCTATTCTTCTGTACATATTCCGGTTTCGCCATAATCTTATCAGTATATCTGTATCTAAATAATGCAAAAATATGCAGTTTAGTATATCGGTAGCTTTAATTATAGGTATTACTAAATTGGAGGAGGGTGGCAATTGCGAGGAAAATTAATAGATATATTACTACGGAGAGAATTAGGTAGAGGAGGAAGTAACCGATGCGCTTTTTGAGGGATGGGATCGGGAAAGCTTTATACATGCTCATAGAGCAGATGATGATGGAATAAAGTATCTCTAAGGCTGATGAAAAGGATTCGGAGAGTATCGACAATGGTTTTACTATGATTCCGAATATCAGCAGTGAGGATGTCATATAAATCATCGCGGCAAAATATTCGGCAAGGTTGTATTTCCTTGCACCTACCGACCAAAAGACCATTGGAATAGCCACTAGTGCTGGGATGTAGATGGTGAGGTTGCGAATGAGCATATTGTTCATTAGATAATCCGTCACCATCAACACAGCTTGAGAAATGAGTGGAAGCTGTCCAGTTCCTGTATCCACGATCTCCGTTTGTTCGGAAACGGGCATAAGCCCTGCTACAAAAGCACTTAAGAAACACACCACTATTAGCATCGAAACAGGCGGAATGTACCTTACCCTTCGGCAGTTTATGTAATCGCGGATAACTTTCCATGGATTAATCAATAAGCACCACGATGTATAAAGGAATCCCTGGTTTATGCGCGATAGACCAGATAGCAAGCTGATGAAGAAAGATTTGTTTTCGAGTCTCTTTTCCTTGACCGACTGACCACATTCGGGGCAGAAGTTGGAAGCGCAGGAACATCCGCAGTTCCTGCACTTCATGGTTGATTCGATATTTTCCAAAGAATTTTGCATTAGAGTTTATTTGGCGACGTAGTGTTTCACATTGTTGTCGGCGGTGAAGATGCGAAGGTTGCCGGGATAGGCATTTGTGGGGGCAATCTGTGTTTCCCAAGAACCCTGTGTGAATTTGAATTCCATTGGCAACTGAACATTCAGGTCGATGGCGTATGTGTGATCTCCAACCTTGTTCATCTTCACACCCTTAGGATCCCAGGTAGTCACCACATCCTGATTTCCGGTGATAAACACATCACCTTCTGCCCACGGACATTCCAGCTCGATATGCACCGGGTGTTTCTCAGAATCAGCAAAATACGTGTTGTGGCGATACATCCCGTAGATCGGTAGAATATCCATCAGGCAGTGTGCATAACAGCTGTTGTGGGTATATTCGGGATACTCTTTAAAGAACATTTTTATTGTTTCGGGCAAAGTAGCCGATTCCATCTTTGACTTTACCATATCCCATGCCGGACGCCAGTTCGGACCCATCCCGGTCTCTTCTGACTCATTCGTCATCGTAAGGAACATGAATCTCGGCTTGCCATTATTGAAATCATAATTCAGGAAGTCATCGGCAAACTTATTGTTATCCTCCATAAAATTGGGTGACAACGCTATGTAATCGTCAAACATATCTTCAGAAGAAAGCGCGTTAAGGATGAAAGATGCGCTGAGAGAATGACCGATAGCTAATGTATGCCCCGAGGTGCGGTATTTACTGTTAATATAAGGCATCACATCTTCACGAATGAATTTCTTGAAGTTTTCATAATTGCCGTAATACATTGATTGGTAAGTTACATTGGTCGGTACGGGTAGAAAGTCATTGGTCCTGCAATACTCTTCCGACGCCGGAGAAGGTATTCCGACAACGATAAACGGTATGTCGTCCTCGTAGGGGTTCTGGCACTCTCCCAAAATTCCGTAGGTCAGCGCAAAATGTGAACGCCAGTGGGAGTCGAAGACATACACGACATCCACCTCCGACTGCGTATTTTCGTCGTAATTCTGGGGCGTGCAGATGAAGATTTCCCTATCGAATGGAAAGTCGGGATTGTGAAACGTCTTGGTTTCAACGTGCATGGTTTGCTGAGCGTTTGCACAGATACCGGATACCAGAAGGCAAACCCAGAGAACGAGACAACTCAAATTGAGCTTAAAAATTCTTGAAGTTTTCATATTATTATAGTGTATTAGTGTAGTAGTACACCGCAAAGGTATAACAATATTTTTTAACCACAAAATATTTTTCAAAAAAATTTTTTCACATATGGATTCTTAAAACATTTTTAATAGTCAATTAAAATAATAGAATGTTAATTTCGTTAAAGAATCGTACCTATAATCAAAATAATTAAAAGACAATGAAGAAAATTGTATGGGCTTTTGCCCTGGTTGCTCCCATGATGTTGGCATCATGCGAGACAGATAGTGATGTAACCCTCGATCAGAACAACCTTGAGCTGAACTACAAGGCTAACGCAACTCTGACTGCCTCTGAAAAGAACGGCACATGGAAAAGCAGTAACGAATTCGTTGCCACAGTCGAGAATGGTAAGGTAACAGCCAACCATGTCGGCGAGACCACCATTACCTACACCACCTCTAACGGTTCAGCAACTTGCGCTGTTAAAGTGAATCCCACAAACAATAAGTTTATGCTTCCCCTCCTCAACTGGGGATCAAGCTTCTCAAGCATCCAGTCGCTCATGAGCGATGCATACTTCGCTTACGATGCTACCAACTCAAGCGAAGCTAACGGTGTACTTTATTTCGATACCAAGCCCGCCGCAGCTAACGCCGGTCTCAATGTATATGGCGATGGAATGCCCTGGTATCTCTATCGTTTCAACAGCAACAAGATGTCGTCAGCTTCTGTTACTGTGCCCCTCGATGAGACCGTATTTAACGATTATATCGACTGGATTGAGCAGTATTATGCCAACTACGACAGCAGCAACGAGGATCTCTATGGAAACGGTTACACTTCCGGCACAAGCAACGTAAAGGTTGAGTTCACTTATCCTGAAGGAGCCATCGATGTTCTCACAGCCGTATGGACCACTACAGGCACACGTGCGAACGCTGACAACGAAGTTGCCGCACACACAGCTGCTATCGAAAAGAAGCTCGCAAAATAATTCAATAAATAATATCTGAAGATGAAAAAAGTATTTTCAATCCTTTGCGCAGGCTCACTTATGGTTCTCGCCACTGCCTGCGGAGGCAACAAGGCTGCAGAATCTGACAACGACTCTGCCGAGATTATCGATACCCTCCTCGTTGATGAGGTAGAAATCAATGCAGATACCGTAATCATTGAAGACAGCGTAGAGGTAGCACCTGTGGAAGAAGTTAAGGCAACAGTATCTAACACTAAGAACACTGTCAATAACGCTAAAGAACAGGTTAAGAACGCGGCTAATACAGCTAAAGACAAAGCTGAGGCAGCCGTAAAGACCACAGAGGAAAAAGTAGCCAATACTAAGGCTGCGGTATCTGAGGCCACAAAGACTGTAGAAGAAAAAGCTAACAGCGCAGCTGAAAAGGCTAAATCTTGGCGCGAAAAGAGAAAACAAGCTGAATAATCACCCTTTTCTCTCAATATCTCAGGGGATGTGACTATCGAGATCACATCCCCTGCTTTTATCTCTAAATATATTTAATACCAACGTTATTACATTGCCATTAAACTATTAGGTTGGATATGAATCCAACTAATAACACTGATGAATCAAACATTAATACTTCTAAATCGAAGTGATATGAAAAACTTTTCCAAACTTATCTGTGCGCTTGCAGTGACAATCCTTCTTGCGGCTTGCACAACATCGAAATCAACGGTGTCCCAAAACGTAAATCTCTCCAAATATGAATATGCTGCCGTAATCAACAACGATCCATATCACATTCCCGCCGAACTGATGGAGTATGAGATTCAGCTCTATGATGCGGTGGAGAATTCCAATCTGAAACTCGTAAGCGACGCCCACATACATGATCTGTCGAGTGTGCAGCAGGAAAAGCTGTTGCTCGTTAAATATGCGGTAAACGTTATGCAGGAGGAGACCATAGTCACAGTAAACTTCATTGACTATTTCACCGGCAGACCCGTTGCATCGTGCCGTGGTGCGTATTCCACACTCGGAGTTGCCGGTGCATCTCATGATATCAAGGGGGCTATCAAACGTGTGGCAAAGCAAATATCAGAAACTTTCTCAAAATAATCATGGCGTTTATTAGAAGCTATAATTTTTAAATTTCATTTTGCGTATATTATGATTTTTTATTAATTTAGCGAGACTAATATATTACATATTCATGAAGACCAAATATTTATGGCTCGCAGCCGGTTTAAGCAGTGCCGGAGCCTTATTTACAGGATGTTCTGAAAAAGAAAGTCCGATATTACCTATTGAGAACATCACAATAGTGGAAGAGGGCAATAATCAGGAAAATAATGTTACGAATGCGACAGAAACCACATTCCTTGGTTCTTGCGGATCGCTGCGCGGTCTTTTAGCTCAGACTTTCACAAATGTTGTGAACGCAAATGATGCAAAACTAATCTTTGTTGATTCAAAAGAACTCGCGACATATAAAGAGGATGTGCTCAAGGCATATCAGCGCGGAAGCGTTGTTGCAATCATAAATCCCGACAAAGAAACGGTATCCGAATTCTGCGATGAAAACAATGTAGTCCTGTCAGCAGATCCGGATGATCTTAATGAATGCCCTCTAACATGCTTCAACAAGAAGTCAGCATCAATTATCTTCCAGAAACGTCCTAAGACAGGCGATCTGGATGACGATGATGTGCCGATGGTGATTCTGTCAAGCTGGCTTGACGATATCATAAACAACAATAGATTCAACAACGACTTCAGAAGTTTTGACATTAAGAAACGTTTCGCGCCCCAGAAAATCAAACAGGTTTTCACCATTGATCTTCCCGCAGCCGACATTGAACAAAGCGGCTGGGGAGTGCATGAAAATATGACGTTGTCAACGACTGCTGAGATTAATTATCAGATTTATCCCGTTCACTCATTTAATGACAATGCATCATTCACGGGCGATATTTACCTTGTAGAGGGCGAACTGACGATCCATAATGGAAATCTTTACAATGGCCGATGGAAATATAATCAGGGTGCCAATCTCTATGAATCGTTCGGTATGTGCCTCTCTTCATGCAATTTCTCATCGAGCCTTATCGAGAAAACGGCAACCGGATTAACACCCTCGGCTACCCATAACCTTATGGGAGGCCCCGCTCCGATGGAATCTTCCAACGGAATTTACCAACGCGGTTTCGATTGGACTTTCAAAGGTTGGATCACCGGAGGCAGCGGGCTTGAATCCTCCACGCCTACTCCTATTTTCCAGGGCAATTGGACGATGAATAACAAGGAGAGCTACACTGTTAAAGATCTTGCAGTGAAAGCTGAGACAAACAGCGGCAACGTAACCTACACTTTAGGCGTTGAGAATCTCCCGGCCGGTGAATCTTCCGTGATTCCTGAAATTGCAAACGGCGATCTTACATTCCATTATTCATGGATGTGGGCTGTTCCGCAAGCTGCAGACGACACCGACGGACGTTACTACCTGCAGGTTGACATGAGTCCGGTATTTAACTGGTATCGCATGAATTCTTCAAAACAGATAGAGACCAAGCAGCTCAATCCAACTGTAAAATCACAGAAGTTCATGCTTATTCCCCCATCACGCAAAGAGGGACAGCGCATTTGATGAAGATACTCCATACATCCGACTGGCATCTCGGTCACTCGCTTTATAGTTATGACCGTCAGGAAGAGCAGACAGATATGCTCCGTCAGATTGTGGATATCGTGCGAGAGGAGCAACCCGATATATTCTTGCTGAGCGGTGATGTTTACGACACGTCGCAGCCGTCGGCTGCAACTCAGCACCTTTTCGCCGACATAATGACCGATCTACACCGGGCCGCCACGAATATGCAGATATTCGTGACGGCCGGTAATCATGATAGCCCCTCGCGTCATGACATTTACTCCCGACCATGGAAAGCCCTGAACGTTAACACCATTGGATCGATAATCTCGAATTCTCCCGACGAGTTGATTTTCAAAGTCGAGGGCATAGGTTTCGTTATCGCCGTGCCTTACGTTTACTGGCGCAATATGCCGGAAAATCTATATCGCAAACTCGTAGAAAAAGTCGGCGATATGAACTCTGATAATCTTCCGGTTGTGATGATGGCTCATACCTCGGTCGCCGGCGTAAACCATGCAGGTCATGATCACAGCAACGATCTGACGGTAGGTGGCATAGATTGCATGGCTCCGGAAGAATTCGGCAACGATTTCGATTACCTCGCCTTAGGTCATATTCATAAACCTCAGACACTCCGATCTCAAAATCCGGCAATCCGATATTCCGGTAGCCCTCTGGCTGTTTCTTTCGATGAGAATTATGATCACTCTGTGACACTCGTCAACATCGAAAAGCGAGGTAATAAACCGGAGATCAGGGAAATATCGATACGTAATCAGCATCCTTTAATCACCCTTCCGCGCGAAGGAGCCGCACCATTCGACATTGAGGATCAGGATGATGACGCAAACGCGGTGACTGCATTGAGATTGGTTTCCGATTTACCCGATGATCTGCAGGCCTACATTCGACTGAACGTGGAGATTGAAGACTTTCTCCCCCTCCATGCGCGTGAGATGGTGCTTGAGGCTATTGCGGATAAAGAATGCAGGTTCTGCACTTTCAATATTTTCAGAAAGGAGAAAACCGCTATTGAATCTGAAGACAACAGACTTAGCGTTACTGAATTCAGGGAGATGGCTCCTATAGAGGTCGCGCAAAAATATACCTCCGAACTCAACATCAACCTCTCGGATGAGCAACTTATGATGCTTAAAGAGATTTTTGATCAAGTGCCTGACAATGAAATTTCTTAAACTTACCATTCATAATATCGCATCAATTGCTGATGCGGAGATTGATTTCACAGCTCCCCCACTCGATTCCGCCGGACTGTTTCTAATTTCCGGACGTACCGGAGCAGGAAAATCTACCATACTCGATTGCATCTGTCTGGCACTGTATGACGACACTCCACGTCTCAAAAACGCCTTGGCTAAAGACAACGTCAGAGACCGGAACGCCGACGACGCGGTAGCATCTAACGATACACGACAGATGCTCCGTAAATTTTCATCGGAAGGTTTCGCCCAACTCGAATTCACTGGCAACAATAACGTGACTTACCGGGCCACATGGAGCGTGAGTCGTGCCCGCAGGAAATTGTCGGGCAAGATGCAGGCCACCAAGCGGACGCTCGAACGCCTTGACACGAATCATGTGCTCGATAAAAAGAAAGAGATAGACTCTGAAATCGCCAGAGCGGTAAACCTTGATTTCAACCAGTTTTGCAGAACCGTAATGCTCGCTCAGGGTGAATTTACCAAATTTCTGAACAGCAACGACAACGACAAATCTTCAATTCTCAGTAAAATCACAGGTACGGAAATCTATACTGTGCTCGGCAGAAGAATTTTTGAGCGATACCGCAAAGAGGAACACCTGTTCGAGCAACGCCGTCAATCTTTGCAGAATCTTGAAATGATGAGCGAGGATGAAAGAGAGACAAAGAGAATTGAAATATCCGACCTCTCTTTGGCGGTCAAGAATGACACGGATTCCTTAACCGAACACACCCGGATTTTATCATCTTTAGCCAACATTCAGAAAGCGGAGACGGAAATCGAGAAACTAAAATCCAAGAAACTTCTTTTAGCCCGCAATTTCAGGGAATATCTTCACAGCGTTAAACTTTTGGAGAATTCAAAAGCGAAACTTGACCTTGAAATCGAGAATACAAGAAAGAAACTTACCGAATATGTAAATCATGCTGAAATCTTAGCCCGACCAGGCGAACTCATCTCTATAATAGACCGTATTGAAGATTTCCGTAACGGTATATCCAAGGATTTGAATACTATCGCCGAAAAGAAGGAGACTAAAGATTCTGTACTAACCCCGGTATGTGAACGTCTTAAAAAAGAAGTTGACGATAACGGTAAATTGCTTAACGAGGAGCTATCCAAAACCTCATCATTGACCGGCAAGATAGATAAGCTCAACCTTTCTGCACTTCGTGCGCAGCGTGAGAAACTGATGCAGTCTCGAATCGATTACGAGAATCTGAACATTGCCGTCACCGCTTACGCCAAGAGTCTTGCGGAAATGGAGAGCAACCGTCAGAAACTTGCGGAATCAGAACGGGAGTCAGAAGCACTCAGGACGAAACTAAAGGAACTTGACACCCCACTGCTCGTGGCGAAAGTAAAACTCGATGCTCTGCAGGAGAGCTACGACAAACTCTTTGCCTCAAGCGAAAAGATTTTAAGCAATATACGCACTTCGCTTCATCCGGGCGATGTCTGCCCGGTATGCCGACGGAAGATAGAAGAATCTCTCCCCTCCGACGAAACCGTTGCATCGGTGATTGCCGAGTGCAACAAAAATGTAGATGATGCGAGGAAAGAGTTGGAAAAAATCAATAAAGATAGTGCTGATCTTTCGGCCGAAATCAAGGTCAAAGACAAAGAGGTCGGTCAGTTAAAAGTTAAAATCAAGGATAGTGCCGAATTAACGGCCTATCAGGCAAAAATCAGGTCACTCTGCTCGACTCTCAAAATTGAATGTTCAGAGATCGATATTGCCGTAATTCAAAAGATTTACAATGACGGAATCAAAGACATCGAGATCTGTTCACACTCATTGAAAAGCGAAATCAGCAAAGCTGAGACACTTGAAAAGGAATTGCGCGACACTGATTTAGTTATCAAATCTTTGCAACGTAAATCAGAATCTCTTAATAAGGATTTAACGGATGCTCAACTGAAAATCGCTGCCTGCGACTCCCAGATTGCTACTCTGAATGCACATATCGAAACCTCAAAAGAGAATATCTTGGTCCTTGAATCGCGGATTAGCGAGATTGTCAGAAATTCAGTTTATGCGGAATCTCTAAACGACCTCGCACTCTTGAAAGCACGATTAAAGAATGATGCCGACAATTTCAGAGACCTTAACAACACTGCGGCCAAGTTCGAAGCAGACAGCGGAAAAATCGCCGCAAATCTCGCGGCCATAAGCTCCACTATCGCTACGACCAAACATTATCTCCCTGATGAAGATATTGCGGAAGATGGCACCGATTTTAAACCGATTCCTGCTGAAGAGCTCATAAATTACGGGCAAAATCTTGTCGGCGAACTTCGTGCTTGTGATGAAGTGGCAATCAGCGCAACGAAACAGGCCGCAGAAGAGAATCTCCGGATAAACATATGGCAGCAAAAATATCCCGACCAATCGCTGACCATAACAGACATATCACAAATATGCCGCTCACTTCAGGAAGAGATTGATGTTAAGAACCGCGCAATTGGCGCTCTCGATTCCGAACTCAAACGTGATGACGTAAACCGCGATAAAAAACAGAAACTTTTTGAAGATTTTAAGAATCAGGAAAAAGTATTGGAGAAATGGCGCAAACTCTACGAACTCTTCGGCGATGCAGAGGGGAAGAAATTCCGCAAGATAGCCCAGAGTTACATCCTCTCCGAGCTCATCCGATCCGCCAATCACTACCTCGCCGGCTTCACTGAGCGCTACTGCCTCTCGATCGAACCCGGCACATTCGTTATCATGGTCGAAGATGCTTGGGATGGCTACACGCGCCGCCCCGCCTCCACAATTTCAGGCGGTGAAAGTTTTATGGTTTCTTTATCATTGGCTCTTGCACTCAGCGATCTCAACTCTGATTTTTCTGTCGACACACTATTCATCGACGAAGGCTTCGGTTCGCTGAGCGCGGAATACCTGCAAAGTGCAATCAACACCCTCCACACCCTTCACCGTCGATCGGGACGACGCGTAGGCATCATCAGCCACGTCGAAGAACTCCGCGAACGCATCCCCGTACAGATCAACGTAACCTCCTCCCAAAACTCATCCTCATCCACCATCACCGTCACCCCCACTAACTAAAGTTGCTCGTCAACTGCAGTCCAAAGTGAATCACAGTAGGGTCGCGATATATCGCGACCGCGTCAAACCGGAGTCCTACAATTTCTTTCATCTAAACCACCCCTCCACCCTAAACGTTATAATTATAAAACAATATACTATGGAAACTGATAGAGAGAAACAAGAGCTGATAATAAATAATATCCTCACGCGAACGAGCGACCGTATGTTTGATATCTCAAAGGAGGTAGACCCTGAAGATATCCAGACCATTCTGCAGGCAGCAATGGCAGCTCCGACAGGTGTCAACCGTCAGCCTTGGAACTATGTCGTAGTCACTAACCGTCAACTTCTCGACCAACTCGCTGCAGATCTCCCCTATTGTCATTTTGCCAATCAGGTGAACGCAGCAATTGTGGTCTGCGGCGATAAAGACCGATTCCTCGAAGGTGAAGATGCACAACTATGGATTCAGGACGTGTCGGCATCATCAGAAAATATTCTTTTGGCCGCCCATGCCCTCGGACTCGGAAGCGTCTGGACCTGCGTCTATCCGCACACCGACAGGATGGCGACAGTAGCCGGAATCCTGTCACTCCCCGACAACATGATCCCGTTCAATGTAATCCCGATCGGTTACACCCTGAAATCACACACCCCCATCAACAAATGGAACCCCGCCAACATCCTCTACCGAACCTGAAACGCCACTAATATCTACAGGGCGATGAAAGTAACGGAAGTTTCCCTACCTCCGCTACTTTTTCTCCTCTCCTTCCCTTTAA
This sequence comes from Muribaculaceae bacterium, assembly GCA_029071345.1. GTDB lineage: Bacteria > Bacteroidota > Bacteroidia > Bacteroidales > Muribaculaceae > Lepagella. Next base: position 25,101 of record JAIEAO010000035.1, read on the forward strand.
TTTTAGTACATTTCAAAAAAATTGAAAAAATTTTGTAGAAATATTTGCACAGTTCAGAAAAAGGTTGTAACTTTGCAACGCAAAAGGGAAAACAACCGCCCCCAAGCTTAAAGAAATGGTCGATTAGTGTAGCGGTTAGCACGCCACCCTCTCACGGTGGAGACTCGGGTTCGAGTCCCGGATCGACTACCAAAGGACTGCAAATCAGCAGTCCTTTTTTTCTTATACCATCCTTTCAAACCGAGGCGTTGATAAAGTAAATTTCGGATCAGACACTAATATTATGTGTAATTCAAAATAATTATTATGAATGACAATAGCATTATAATATATCAAGATGATAATGAGGTTACTAAAGTGTCTGTAAAATTTGCAGATGAAGACTTATGGCTTACACAAAAGCAATTGGCCGAGATTTACGACACAACTCAGCAAAACATAGCGAAGCATATATCTAATATTTATGCTGATGGTGAGCTTGAAGAAGCAACTCACAAGAAATATTTGTTAGTTCAAAATGAGGGGAAGCGCCAGGTCCAGCGCAGCATCGATCATTACAATCTTGATGTCGTAATTGCATTAGGTTATCGCGTGCAATCTCAGATAGCTGTTCGTTTCCGAAAGTGGCCAACTTATTGCAAACAGGCGCAAGTTATTAGAGGGGAAAGGCTCAATCTCACATCAGGAAGCAATAGATAAAGCTGAAAAAGAATCTCAGATATATCGTGAACGCGAAATGAATCTCTTCGAAAGCGATTTCGATAAGCTGATGAAACAAATAAAAGAAAGATAAAAATCCCTCTGATTCGGAAGAACCAAAGGGATTTTTCGTGCGCACGAAGGGACTCGAACCCCCACGTCGTTAGACACTAGATCCTAAGTCTAGCGCGGCTACCAATTACGCCACGTGCGCAGTTGCGTTTACAAAATTACAATAAATTTTGGATTCACGCAACTTATATCAGCATTTTTCTTATTTTGTCAATTCTTTAAGCGATTGTGCGGAAGTTGGGAAACTTCCGCTACGGCTTTCAGATGGAGTTTTCTACGTTCCAGACAAACGCCCGGAGCCCGAGTAAGGGCTTGGATTCGTCGAGTTCTTTGAGACGACGAAGCACTGAGTCTGCGCGGTCGTCTTCCACAATAGAGATTGTGGCGGAGGCGATTGAGGGCCATGCATGCGATCCGAGGTGTGGGTCACCGGTCTTGGATCCGCGACCTTGTGTTTCACCGAAGGAGGTGTATCCGCGGCAGGACATGCGGGTTAATATATCGATTACGGCTTCATGATGAGCCTGATCATATGTAATGAATATTGCTTTCACTGTATTAATGTTTTATGGGATCTTCCAAATTGATGGAAGACCCCTTGTGGTTTATTTTGAAGCTAATTGCTTGCGAAGTTTGCCGCGGAAGCGTTTCACACCGTTGCCGGCAAATACGCAGTAGAGCACCGGCACGAAGAGAAGTGTAAGGATTGTGGAGAACGTAAGACCACCGATCACGGCAGTACCCATGGGTCGCCACATCTCCGCACCCTGTCCTGTTCCGCAAGCCATCGGAACCATACCGAGGATTGTGGTGAGTGTGGTCATGACTACAGGACGCAGACGCGAACGGCCACCGTCGATTACGGCACGACGTATCGACATGCCTCGTTCGCGGTTAAGGGTGATGTAGTCGATGAGCACAATACCGTTCTTCACTACAATACCGATAAGCATGATCGCTCCGATCATCGACATGATGTTGAGTGTGTGACCCGTAATCCAGAGGATGAGGAATACACCGGAGAATGCGAAGAGCAGTGAAGTCATGATGATTCCGGGATAAGTCAACGACTCGAACTGGGCGGCCATCACGATGTAGACGAGGATAATGATGAGAAGACCGAGCATCATAAGGTCAGAGAATGAATCCTGCTGGTCTTCGTAGCTACCGGCTACCTGAATAGTAACGCCCGAGGGGAGTTCGATATTGGCCATTTCAGCCTCCGCATCCGCGAGAACCTGGCTCATCGGCACTCCGTCGACGATGGCTGATACGGTTACGATACGTTCACGGTCCTTGCGTTCGATTGTCGGAGGTGTGAAGCGCTCCACAACTTTGCCGAGCTCTTTAAGGCGGATTCCCTGCCCGGTGGAAGAGTAGATGAGGATATTTTCAAGGTCTTCGATGCTTGTACGGTGTTCGGGGTCGTACATAACCTTGATGTCATACTCCTCACCGTCCTCACGGAACTGCGAAGCTGTCGAGCCGTTGATGCGGTTGCGCAGATAGAACGCCGCGGTCTGAAGGTTGATGCCGTATAGTGCGAGTTTCTCGCGGTCGAAATCCACCTGATACTCCGGCTGATAATCGGCGCGTGAGATTGTTACGTCGGCCGTGCCGTTGATTCCCGAGAGTATCTGTTTCAGTTCGAGAGCCACTTTATCGGTGTCGTCAAGGTCATATCCATAGATCTCGAAGTCGAGTGTGCTTTGGCCTCCCATGCCTGCACCGCGTCCGCCACCGATATTTACCTGAACTTTCTTGAATTCGGGGAAGTCTTTATCGAGATCCTTACGCATTTCGTCGGCAATCTCGCGTATGCCGCGTTTACGGTCGCCGGGGTCAAGCAGAGAGATGTTCATTGAGATGATATGCGCACCGTTGTCCGACAAAGAGGCGAAAGTGTTGTCTGTACCGGCCGGACCCACGGTATAGTTCATGACCTTGATTTCCGGATATTTCTTACGCCAGAGTGAATCGAGACGGGCTGTGACAGCCTCGGCCTCTTCCACGCGCGCACCGATCGGGAGCTCAAGACTCACGCCGAGTCGGGCATTATCCTGAGTCGGGAAGAACTCGGTGCCCACAAACTTCATGAGGAACACTGATCCGACGAAGATTCCGAGACAGATCACGATCGTGACCGCACGGTGACTCACCACCTTGCGCAACAATGAGGCATAGCTGTTGTCGAATTTATCAAGAGCACGCTCTATGTATGAATACCAGTTCTTCTTTCCGTCGGCCGTGGCTTTCCCTTTAAGTCTGAGCCACTGGCTGCAGAGCATCGGGGTGAGCGAGAGCGCACAGGTGGTGGAAATGATCATCATGATGGTCACCATCCATCCGAGCTGGCGGAAGAGCACACCGGTCATGCCTGTTACGAGAGTAAGCGGGAAGAACACGGCAATAAGCGTGAGTGTAGACGCGATTACGGAGATCGCCACCTCGTTGGTGCCATGTACGGCGGCCTGTTTTGGATCGGCTCCGCGTTCGATGTGGGTGGTGACGTTTTCAAGAACCACAATAGCATCGTCGACTACCATACCGATCGAAATGGAGAGAGCCGAGAGCGAAACGATATTAAGCGTATTGCCTGTTGCAAACAGATAGATAAATGAGGCGATAAGCGACACTGGAATCGTGATGACGATGATAAATGTGGCACGCCAGCGGCCAAGGAAGAAGAAGACCACGATCATCACGAAGAGGAGCGCATAAAGCACAGTCTCCACCAGGGCGGCGATAGTGTTGCGGATATTATCTGACGTGTCGACGATGACACCGATTTTCACATCCGATGGAAGATTATTCTGAAGTGAGGGAAGCATCTTCATAACCTTGTCGGAGATCTGCACGGAGTTCGCACCGCTCTGCTTCTGGATGATGATCATCGCACCCTCCTCACCGTTGTTAAAGGTATGCTGGGTTCGTTCCTCAAGGCTATCCTCGATGCGGGCCACTTCGTTCAGGTAGACGGTTTTTCCCTGAAAACTGCCGACAGGAAGTTTCTCCATCTGGGCCGTATCATCAAACTCACCCTGCACTCGCAGAGCGTAAGTGTTCGAGCCGATATCGAAAGATCCGCCGGGCACATTTCGGTTTTCCGCGCCGATCACCGAAGATATCTGCTCTACGGTGAGGTTATAAGCCTCCAGACGGTTTGGGTCGACATAAACGTGAACCTCGCGTTTGGGCGCACCTGAAATCGAAACCGAACCAACGCCGTCGATACGAGCCAGGGGGTTGGTCACATTATCTTCAAGAATCTTATACAGACCCGGCATACTCTCATTTGCCTGCACAGAGAGTAGGCAAATAGGAATCATATCGGTCGAGAACTTGAAGATGATCGGGTTCTCCGAATCGTCGGGGAGCGACGACTTCACCATATCCAGTTTGTCCCGGACATCATTGGTGAGCACATCGATATCGTAGCCGTATTCAAACTCAAGTGTGATTACGGATGTATTTTCACGTGAGGTGGATGTGATATGTTTGAGGTGCTCCACGGAGTTGAGCGTATTCTCAAGCGGCTTAGTCACATTCTGCTCTATATCCTTTGCCGACGCACCCGGATACATGGTGATGACCATGATCGTATTTGTGTCGATATCCGGATAGAGGTCAATCGGCAATTTCGCGAGCGAGAAAAGACCCAGGATAATGACAGTGACGAAACACAGCGTCGTCATTACCGGGCGTTTTACTGCTGAACTGTATAATGACATTTCAGTTAATGTTTAATGGATAATGTTTAATGAGAAATGATCAATGGTTATCAAGCCATTTTTATTTTGCGACGGTAACTTTCATGCCGTTGGCGAGGCGAGACTGGCCCGAGACGATAACCTCCGATCCGGATTCAACTCCGCTGATGAGCTCGTAAGCATCGCCGAGGCGCTGGCCGAGTTCCACTTTGTTATAGCTTACGGTGCCGTCCGAGTTAAGCACATATACATAATGGTTGCCGGAACCGGGCTGCTTTACCACGGCTTTGTCGGGAACCACAACGCGGCGGGCTGTGCCGAGATTGAGTTCCACACGTCCGAACATTCCGGGAAGGACCTTGCCATCTGAATTCGGGATAGTGACCTCGACACCAAACGTGCGCGAAGCGTTGTCGACTGTGGGAGAGACCATCGTTACGGTGCCTTCAAACATCTCGTCGCCGTAGGTGTCGAAAGTCACGAGAGCAGGCATACCTTTCTTAACCTTCGAGAGCTGGCTCTCCGAAACGTTGATGACGATTTTTACAGGTTTCGTGCGTGCGATCGTAAGGATAGGAAGAGCTCCGGTCATATCGCCCGGATCATAGTTGCGCGCTGTCACCACTCCCGACATCGGGGCTGTCAGCACAGTATTTTCCTCAATATTTTTCAGCGCACGCTTGGCAGATGCGAGAGCGTTCTTGGCATTGATGAGCTGAATCTCCATCTGGTCTACCTGCTGCTTGGTTCCTCCGCCGATCTTGAAAAGCTCAACCGCACGGTTATAGTTTAACTCCACATTCTTGAGGTTGGCCTCGGCATTGTCTACCTGAAGCTGATAGCTTGTGGTGTTCACGTCGTCGAGAACCACCAGACGCTGTCCGGCAGATACCATCATTCCTTCATCTACGAATATCTGCTTGATACGGTTTGGTGTAGACGACGAGATATTGTTGATCAGTTCGGGCTCGACGGTTGCCGTATAATTGCCGAGCTGATTAACGTCGCGGTCATTGACCGTCATGGTTTTCACTGTGGGAGCTTCCTCTTTGGTCTCCTCTTTTGATTTCTGGTCTCCGCTGTTGCATGCTCCGAGAAGCAGAAGGGAGAAAAGGGCCGGTAAAAAATATTTTTTATTCATGACGAAGATAATTAGCGTGTGGTTTGAGTGGAAAATCCGGTTTCCTTGCCAAGGAGCAGATCAAGCTCGCTCGATGACACAAGGTAATTGTAAATACTCTGAAGATAAGCTAATCTGGCGGATGTGTTGGCAAGTTCGCTGTCGCGCAGATTCAGATAAGACGCGGCTCCGATTTCGAAACTTTTCTGCATGATCTGATAAGCCTTGGCAGCCTGATTCATACCTTGCTCGCTTGCCTCGATCTGGCGCACCTGCTTGTTGATGTTGTCGATCGCGAGGTCCACCTGCATATTGAGGGCGCTGACGAGATTCTCGCGTTGCAGGGCCAGCTCCTTGGTCTGCACCTGAGCCTGCTTGAGACTGTAATATTTCGAACCACCTGAGAAAATAGGCACAGACAGCGAAACGCCAACTGTGGAATACGGATTGAAATCCTGATTTTTCAGAGCATTGCCGTTGCTGAGCGAGTTCCAGTTCATGTTATAGCTGATACCGATTGTCGGAATCCATGCGAACTTCTTCAGGGTCTCGTTCTGCTTGGCAAGCTTCGTCTGAATATCGATCGAACGCAGCGACGTGTTGTCGGCGAGCGAGCGATTGAGCGAAGAGGTGTAACCGAACATATCGCTGCGCATCTGTTCCAAAGAAATATTCGGGCGGATTGCCACTTCCGAGTCCATCCCCATCAGCACCTTCAGCTGCAGTTCGCACTGACGTATCGCGATGTCGGCCTGCAGAAGTTCCGGCTCGATATTTGTAACCTGTACCGAACTTCTCAGCACATCATATTCCGATGCCGTGCCCTGCTCGAACTGCTTCTGATAAATGTCGGCGTTGAGTTTGGCGATATCGTAATTCTGCTTGATTACGTCGCGCGAGGCGTTAGCGAGCAGAAGAGCATAATAGGCCTTGTTGACATTATTGACCATGTCGAGTCTTGAAGAGCGGGCCGATTCAAGTGCTGATTCGATCTGAGTCTTAGACATGGAGATTGATTTCCAAAGCGTAGGATTTACGATAGGCATCGCGGCAGTGAATCCCATGTTCCACATATTGTCGGAACCCATCTTGATTTTAGTGGACTGCCCTCCCATGTTCATGCTGAGGGTCTGAAGCTCGATCGACCTCTGATAAGCCACCGAAAAATCAATCGATGGATAGAGATTGGCAAGGACCTCCTTCTTGGAATAGTCCATCCTTTTCACCTCAAGATCGGCCACTTTGATTGTGGGATTATCCTGCAGGGCAATCTCCACACACTCCCCGAGCGAAAGGGTGAGGGTATCGGCCGGAGCGGCCTGTGCCCACATCTTAGCTGGAGCCATTACAAGCAGCGTGACTGCGAATGTGTAGTTTAACAGTTTCATTTGATGTTTATAATCGTTTTATTGTTTTATTCAGGATTTGATTCAGTATTATTGTCTGCGTAATAATTTTTAGCTTTCGCTTCCAGAATCTCCATACCTTTGGGCGACGCGATGCTGCGGAGGAAACTCATAATTACCGTATCGATGGCTTCCGGAAGAGTAATATAAGAGGGCATGAACTCCTCCATCCGTTTCAGTGATTCCATCTGGATACGCAGCATTGGGAGCAACACCGTGTAATTGATATCCTTGCGGAAAACTTCCTGCTCCTTACCGATATCTATGACACTTCGCATATCACTTTCCCAACGGTCGTTATGGCCGTCGTATGCCGGACGAATCTTTGAGTATTTCGAATCCATGTCTCTGAAAAAGCATGGATTGGCTTTCTTCATAAACTCCTGCTGATAATGGAGCATATTATAGAAAGCCTCCATCATGTTGGGCGCCTCCTGAAATATCCTTATACATTCATTATGATGCAGGCGATGAGAATAATCGATGACCTCTTTGATCATATCCTCCTTATTCTCAAATATTTCATAGAGGGTCCGTTTGGACATGGCAAGCTTTGAGGCCACCATATCCATAGTGGCCTTTTTCATCCCGTTTTTCAGCAGAATGTCGAATATATCCTTTTTCAGACGGGCATGCTGTTCTGAAGAAATGTTGTTAGTTGCCATAAAAGGAAACCGATTCAAAAATTACGAAAGCGGCGCAAAATCCGTAGGATTTCGCGAGTCTGCTAAAAGCGGACGTCGGCCGCAGGCCGGTGCGCGGTGCCGTAGGCATTTAGACAGACCGCAAAGTTATATAAAAAAACCGAAAACTAAAAAATAGTTTTCGGTTTTTACGTTGACTAAATCTATAAAATATGTTAAAGCATAACAGTTTTAGGCTTTCAGCTTCTTCTCGAGGTTGAGGAGCATATCTTTTGTCATGGCGTCGAGGTCATATTCCGGCTTCCATCCCCATTCCTCACGGGCGCAGGTGTCGTCAAGGCTATCGGGCCATGAGTCGGCGATTTTCTGACGCAACGGGTCGAGTTCGTAAGTCATCTTGAACTCGGGGCGGTACTCCTTAATCTTATTATATATGATCTCGGGATCAAAGCTCATCGAGGCGATGTTGAATGAGTTACGGTGTTTGAGCTTCGCGGGGTCAGCTTCCATGATTTCGATGGCGGCGCGGAGTGCATCGGGCATATACATCATATCCATGAATGTGCCGGGTTTGAGGGGGCATTTAAATTCCTCACCCTTAACAGCGGAATAATAGATGTCGACGGCATAGTCTGTAGTGCCACCACCGGGAGGAGTAACGTAAGAGATTAGCCCCGGGAAACGCACCGAACGGGTGTCGACACCGAAACGGCGTGCATAATAATCGGAAAGCATCTCGCCGGTAACTTTCGTTACGCCGTAGATGGTTTCAGGACGCTGCACAGTATCCTGCGGGGTCTTGGTGTGCGGGGTGTCGGGACCGAAAGATCCGATGCTGCTCGGAGTGAAGAGCGCGCAGTTCTTTTCGCGTGAGATTTCGAGACAGTTGTAAAGTCCACCAACACCGATCTTCCATGCAAGCTGAGGTTTTGCCTCGGCCACGGCCGAGAGAAGCGCCGCGAGATTGTAGATGGTGTCGATCTTATATTTATCGACTGCTTCGGCGATCTGCGCGGGGTTTGTGATGTCTACTATCTCTGAAGGACCGCTCTCTGCGAGCTCACCTTTAGGCTCGGCTCCCGGGATGTAACCGGCTACTACGTTTCCATTGGGATACTCCCTGCGGAGTTTCATGGTCAACTCCGAACCTATCTGGCCTGTGGCACCGATAATAAGTATATTTTTCATGATACGCGTCTAAATTTTTCACAAATTTAGCGAATTTTCATAAATAATAGTTAAATTTGGAAAAAATAAAAACTAAAAATTTTTAATATCATGTATAACAATTTTCAAAAACATCTGCAGAAGGAATTGCAGGATATCAAAGATGCCGGCCTTTACAAGCAGGAACGCGTTATCGTCACACCCCAAAGCTCTGATATTGAGGTTGAAAACGTAAACGGCGAAGTGCTTAACTTCTGCGCCAACAATTATCTCGGTCTGGCAGATAACTCCCGGCTTATCGAGGCTGCCAAGAAAGCTATGGATAACCGAGGATTCGGAATGTCGTCAGTGCGCTTCATCTGCGGCACTCAGGATCTTCACAAGGAACTCGAAAAGTCTATCAGCGATTATTTCAAAACCGAAGATACTATCCTCTATGCAGCGTGTTTCGATGCCAACGGCGGTCTGTTCGAGCCACTCTTCACTGAGGAGGACGCCATCATCTCCGACTCTCTTAATCATGCATCGATCATCGACGGCGTGCGTCTTTGCAAGGCCAAACGTTTCCGCTATAAGAATGCCGATATGGAAGACCTGGAGCGCTGCCTTCAGGAAGCCAAGGATTGTCGCTTCAAGGTGATTGCCACCGACGGTGTCTTCTCTATGGACGGCAATGTGGCTCCGATGGATAAGATCTGCGAACTCGCGGAGAAATACGATGCATTGGTGATGGTGGATGAAAGCCATTCTGCAGGCGTTGTTGGAAAGACTGGTCACGGCGTAGCGGAGAAATTCGACTGCTACGGCAAGATCGATATTTTCACCGGCACGCTCGGCAAATCGTTCGGTGGCGCAATGGGCGGATTCACCACAGGCCGCAAGGAGATCATCGATATGCTCCGTCAGCGTTCACGTCCTTATCTCTTCTCCAACTCTGTTGCCCCTTCGATCGTGGGTGCAAGTATCGAGATGTTCAAAATGCTTGGCGAGAACGACGACCTCCACACCCGACTGATGGAGAATGTGGAATATTTCCGCAATAAGATGCTTGAGGCAGGTTTCGATATCAAGCCTACACAGAGTGCGATCTGCGCCGTGATGCTTTACGATGCCAAACTGTCGCAGGATTTCGCAGCCGAGATGCAGAAAGAGGGTATTTATGTTACCGGTTTCTACTATCCCGTGGTGCCGAAAGATCAGGCCCGCATCCGCGTACAGCTTTCCGCAGCTCACACCCGCGAACAGCTTGACAAAGCCATCGCAGCCTTCATCAAAGTCGGCAAAAAACTCAATGTCCTCAAATAATCAGATTTCGTCTCATAAAACGACGGGATGCCGGATCTGCTCCGGCATCCCGTCATTTTTAGCAGATAACACTATCCATAAAAATAAAATTTTACATAAGTTGTTTCCTGATTTGGAACTATTTTGTATCTTTGCAGTGTTATTACAATAGATAATGGAAAATCCCGTATTTAAATTCCTATTATTAGAAGCCGCAAGAGACTTTCTTAAGTCTTTGCCCTTGCAGGCACGAAATAAAATTTATTATAACATCAGGAAAGTGCAAGGAGGAATTAAAGATAATGAGCTGTTCAAAAAATTGGAAAACACTGAAATATGGGAATTTCGGACACTTTATAATGGAGTTGCTTATAGATTGTTTTCATTTTGGGATAAAGATGCTGAAACATTTGTAATAGCTACCCACGGAATTATAAAGAAAACACAGAAGACTCCTTCTAAAGAGATTGCAAAAGCAGAAGAGATAAGACAGAAATATTTTGAATCAAAGAATAAGTAGAAAATGAAACAGGTTGGCGAAATGAAATTATATTCATTTGAAGATATATTAGATGAGGACTTGGGTAAAATTGGCACACCTGAAAGAGATGCGTTTGAAGCTGACGTCGAGTCTGAGATTCGCGCTTATCATATAGGGGAAGTAATCAAACAGGCTCGCAAAGAGAAACACCTAACGCAAGCAGAGCTGGGTGAACTGATTGGAGTGCAGAGAGCACAAATCTCTAAAATAGAAAGTGGTAAGAATCTAAATTTCTCAACGATAGCAAGGGTGTTTAAAGCTATGGGGATCCCTGCTAAATTAGCTTTTGGGCGAGTATCTGTTGCCCTATGGTAATATAGTGTGCTTCCGATAAAATTTTTATCGGAAGCGGAGAAGGAGGGCGCGGAGATATGGGGCGAGCTTATTGGATAAGAAGGCTAAAATTACAAAATAAGCTATAGAGATCATCCATGAAAATCCTTCGGCTATTCCATAATATGATGATATCACCTTTTCACCGCTGCTTATGATGAATGTAGCGGCAAGCAATGTCAGCCCGTTTTGGACTTTGGGATAACGGTCGAAAAGTGGCATCAGTAGAATGTATAGCGAAGCCAGACTTAAAATCACCAATCTTATTATCATTTTAGTCTCCATATCCGTAATATTTGTATTCTGTGATTTGTGTTACAAAAATAGCAAAATTTTTCAACTATCACATTGCTTTCACGAAAAATATTAGTATTTTTGCAACATAAGAGACTGATTATGCGAAACAAGTTAAAGATTTTGTTCAATAGCGTTGCAAGTATGATTGCAATGTTGATTATAGTCTGCTGCATGAGTATAGTGGCAATGCCGGAAACCCACACCGATATGGAGGTTGTAATGGTTTGGGTAGCCGGTACATCATTTATCGCATGGATGATTTGGGCGACTTATATGCTCTTGAGCAGTAAAGATATAAAAGAGATGCCGGCGAAATCGCGCTTCGTGCTGGAGGTAGCGATATGTCTACTCTTCGGTTTCTGGGTATATATGAAAGCCTCACTTCTTGTCTTCTCGATCGTCTGGACTCCCCTAATGTTGTCGACTCTGACGCGCAGCTACAAAGAAGCCTTCCGCACCTAACCCCCAATCTTAATATCAAAGCTACAGCAGCGGCCGCGTCATTACGCGACCGCTTTAATGTTGGGCATAAATGAATAAGGCCCGATGCTTGATGCATCGAGCCTTTTCGGGGTGAAATGTGGGTTTCGAACCCACGACCTTCGGAACCACAATCCGACGCTCTAACCAACTGAGCTAATCTCACCATCTGCTTTCCTTCAAAAGCGATGCAAAGTTATAACTTTTTTTTAATACCTCCAAATTTTTTGTGGTTTTTTTATTAATTTTGTCATCCCGAGCGGTGCGAAACATCCTATTGATGCTCCATGCACGGATTTCGGGGTTCAAGATTACAGAAATGAAATTATTTATACGTCTAATATTTTTACTGGCGGTCACCATATCTATGCCGGCTTTCTCACAAAGAGGATTGTCGCCTTCCGGAAGCGGATCATCGCAAAATAACTCTTCAAATTCATCATCGAATGATAAGAAGGTCTATAAGCCCGGAAGTGCATGGACACTTTCATACCCGTTAGGCACGCATGAGGAATCGACCATCGACACTCTCCTATATAATTATCAGCGGCAGTTTGTGCCGGCAATGAATTCTGACGCATGGGCCACCACCGGCTCCTTTGCCGCCGAAGGTATAAACATGATATACTTCGACCGACCGCAACCCTCGGCTTTCATGTTTGAAGATGCGCTGGAATACTGGTTGCCGACGTTCTCAAAAGAGAAGTTTTATAATGTTTACATCCCCATGACGCTCCTTTCTTATAATTTCGGTGGTAACCGCAACAATCATACCGACAGATTGACCGGTATATTTGCGGGCAATGTAAATAAGAAAATCGGACTGGGAGCAAATATCGATTATCTATACACTAAAGGTGCATACAACAATCAGGCTGCGAAGAATCTTATCTATGGTTTTCAGGGCTATTTCAACTCGAACCACTATGAAATGCAGGCTTTCCTGAATCACTACAACTCTCAGAATCAGGAGAACGGCGGTATCACCGATGATCTTTATATCGAGGATCCGGCTGTGCTTCAGGGTGGTGTCGACAGAATAGAATCCAAGAGTATCCCGACGCGCCTTAACGGTGCCCAAAACCGGCTCATCGGTGCCGAATTCTATATGTCGCATGCCTATAAGATCGGTTTCTGGCGCGACGACACACAGGAGGGCGACACAATCGAGCGCAAGACCCTGGTCCCGGTTACGAAATTCATCTACTCGTTCGATTATAAATATAATCACCACTCTTTCAAGAACACGCGTGCGGATGAGGCAACCTCATTTTGGACCAACACCTATTTCAACCCATCTGCCACACTCGATGACACTCACTATTGGTCGGTGGCCAATAGCGTCGGAATCTCAATGATTGAGGGTTTTCAGAAATGGGCGAAATTCGGACTGTCAGCTTACGCCACTTACGAGTTCGATCATTTCAAGCAATCTGTGTTTGGTCTGCCAACGGCTGACGGCTCTTCAACCGGATCGGAAGATGGGTCGCTGACAAATAGCGGTCTCACTCCCCTTCCTGAAGGATTTCAGATAATGAACGATAAGAAGCGCAACCGCCTCTGGATCGGAGGAAGACTTGAGAAGATGAAAGGAACGCATTTGCGCTATGCCGCAAATGTCAAATTCGGACTTATAGGAGACGCGGCCGGAGATCTGGATATCGACGGATATGTGGAATCGCGCTTCAAGTTAGGGAAAGACACGGTGAAGATTGCCGCTGAAGGTTTCTTCCGCAATCAGACTCCGTCTTATCTCATGCGCTATTATATCTCAAATCACTTCGTATGGGATAATGATTTCGGCAAGACGAGGTCTTTTCGCGTCGGAGGTAAACTTCATATCCCATGGACTCGCACCGATCTCCGCGCCGGAGTTGAAAATGTGCAGAACTGCGTTTATTTCAATCCTCAGTCGATGCCTCAGCAACATGGCGGGAGCGTGCAGATATTCTCAGCCGCTATCGACCAACGCCTGAAATTTGGCATCTGGAACTGGAATAACACAGTGACCTATCAGGTGTCGTCGAATCAAGACGTGATTCCGTTGCCGACATTGAGCATATACAGCAATATGTTCCTCGGTTTCACCGCATTTAAAGTGCTTCACATGCAGATCGGCGTTGACTGTGATTATTACACTAAATATCGAGGCTACGATTATCAACCGGCCACAATGTCTTTCCATGTTCAGGGCGAAAACCCGATAGAAGTCGGAAACTTCGCCGTAGCTAACGCATATGTCACCGCCAAGCTCTATAAAGTGCGCTTCTTCGTTCTATGGAGTCACGTTAATCAGGGACTCTTCAGCAAAAATTACTTCTCCATACCCCATTATCCTATCGATCCTCGTCAGCTCCGCTTCGGTCTATCAATCGATTTTGCCAACTAAATTTAGGGAGATAGAAGAAGTAGGGACGCGATATATCGCGTCCGTAGAGAAATTACAGAAAAAAAAATAGCAATCATTAATAAAAATACAGAGGTCACTATCCTTGTTGGGAAAGTAACCTCTATTTATTTGATTACCGGTCTGTATTATTCAGTTGCAAGGAGCGATTTGGCGTATTCGTAGTCCGGTTCATTAGTGATTTCATCGCAGATGGAAGTTCCCAATACTTTCCCCTCTTTGTCAAGTATCACAAGACCGCGCGCATAAAGCCCTCTCAGCGGACCGTCAGCGATCTCCACACCATAGCTCTTGCCGAAATCCGAACGGAAACCGGAAGCCGTGATTACATTCTCTATGCCATTGGCCGAGCAAAAGCGTCCGGCTGCAAACGGAAGATCCATCGACACGCAGAGCACTACGGTGTCGGGCAGATCAGCCACTTCATTGTTAAAGCGACGCACAGACATAGCGCACACCTCCGTATCTAAACTTGGGAAAATATTGAGAATCACACGCTTTCCTTTAAGATCATGGAGTGAAATATCTGATAAATCTTGTTTTGTCAATGCGAAATACGGTGCTTCTTTACCTACTTCCGGCAGTTCACCTACGGTCTGAACGGGATTACCCATAAATTTTACATTTGCCATAACAATTACAATGTTTCAAATTAAATACTAAATTATTCTCCTAATAAATCTAAATATAATCTAAACGATAAATCACGCACAATAGTTGGCATCACGCCTCTTAAAAGATGTTACCGGCATCAGTGAATATCGGGTAGTTACCGGCCACTGCACTGTTATTTAATCATCTGCCCCATTATTATTCGTCGCTCCGGACTTCGGTGATGATAAGATTGGGAGCGGCTATATAAACTCGCGGCACTCCGGAGCTGGCGAAAAGATCATATATCGCTCGCGTCGGTTGCGCGGAGTAAGGCATGGTAAGGTCGTTATCTTCCCAATATTTTCTTACGGTCACGTCATCTTCGGCTCTTGAGATGCAGAAGAAATTCACATCCTCTCCTGCGCTTTGTATTTCGTCATACCAACGCTGATAATCGGGCAACGCCCGCCTGCAGTCGGGACAAACGGTGGTAAAAAAGATTATTACGCTCTTTTTTCCTTCAAGTGATCGTGTGCTGACAGTTTCACCGGTGTTGAGAACCACAGAGAATTCAGGAAGACGATCACCCGGTTGCAAAGACCATACCGGCTCATCCTTCTCGGTCACGCATCCTACTGCCATAATCAACACAGCAGTTAGAATAAGAGTCATTCGCAGGTAAATCCTTATTCTTATTTTACTTCGATTCAGGTATATCATAATTATTTACAATATTACTCTTTTTCTATCACCACACCAAATATTCAGCCATATTATTCACGATTTTTACTACCACCTATGATTTTTTATAAATTTTAACATAAAAATTCATCATCTCTCAAAACCTTATTGACAATACAGTCGTTTTATAGACAAAGAAAATCGTTTCATGATGTTAGGTTAGTTTGAAAAAGTATTATGGAAAACACTTGAATGCGGCTGGTTGTGAAACCGGCCGCATTCATGCTTTATATTCTCACATCCGTTCATTATATTCCATCTGTTTCATATTTATGTGCATGAGTTTGGTTATTTAGCGCATCATTGCAAAGGCTAAAATATTTCATTTCATAAGAAATTTAAAGAAATTCGGGTGTGAATAGTAAGCATTTCAATTATATTTATTAATTTTACGCCCAAACTGACCTTAACAACTTCTAAAATGAAATTCTTAGCTATATCTTTATCGCTCCTGATGCTGGGAGCAGGAACTCAGCTTTACGCTCAGTCCATCTATAAATCCAATCTTCCGGTGAAACCGGCGAAGGGTGTCACCGTGGCCGGCACTGTGGAATGCGATGGCAAACCGGTGAGTGGCGTGGTGGTTTCCGATGGTTACGAAGTTACAAAAACCGATAAGAAGGGTGCTTACTATCTGAAATCCAAGAAACAGAATCCGCAGGTCTTCATCACGGCCCCTGCCGGCTACGAACCTGTGAGAGAGGATGCAGTGCCTCAGTTCTGGGCAGATTTCACTCTCCCTGCCGATAAATACGAACGTCACGATTTCCGCTTGAATAAGGTTGACAATAAGAAGCACGCTACAATCCTTATCACTGACGTTCATTTGGCAAATCAGCGCAATGACGTCGAGATTTTCAAGACTGATTATGTCGACAAAATCCGCAACGTAGTTAAAGAATATGAAGCTCAAGGCATTCCTGTTTACACACTTAACCTCGGCGACGCTTCGTGGGATATCAACTGGTATGGTCATGACTTCAAGATTGATAAATTCCGCAAGACACTGAACGATGCCAATTATCCGACGGCGGTCTACAGCGTTATGGGAAACCATGACAATGACCCGCATACACCTTGCGATGAGAATACTGATTTCAACGCCTCCCTCCCCTATCAGAAAGCTATGGGTCCTCGCTATTATTCGCAGAATATCGGCGATGTTCACTATATCTTCCTCGATAATATCCATTATAAGAATATGCCCGAGAAGGAGGAGGTCTACTACGACATTAAAAGTAAACGTAACTATATCGAGGACTTCACTCCCGAGCAGCTCGATTGGCTTCGCAAGGATCTTGCAAACGTTCCGTATGACACTCCCCTTGTTATTGCGATGCATGGACCTATCTTCCGCTGGAAAGCTCTCGGCGCAAGTAAAAAATGGACTGAGATCACTCCCGACGTGATGATCCGCACCGAAAAGAAAAGCACCCTCGAACTGCTTGACATCCTCAAACCATACAAAGAGATACATACTGTTTCGGGCCATACCCACAAGCAGTGCACTGTCAAACTGCCCGCAGATGTAATTAACCTGACCGAGCATAATATTTCAGGCACAAGCGGAGCATGGTGGCGCACCCGTGCCACAGGTCTCAAAAACCTCTGCCCCGACGGCACCCCGACTGCGTTTGAAGTGTTCGACTTTAACGGACCGGAACTTATATGGACGCATAAGACTTTTGAATATCCCTATGAGCGTACTTTCACAGCATGGGATATGAATAAAGTTAAAGAATATTTCAGCACCAATGAAGAGGTGCAGACCTTCCGTCGCTTATATCCGAATTGGACTGATTATGCCGATCTCCCCGAGAATTACATCTATGTGAATCTCTGGTCGTGGGACCCTGACGGAAAATTAACCATCACCGAAAACGGTAAAGAACTCCCGATAGAGATGGTGGTAGAGGAGAACCCGATCTACACTCTTTCTTATCCCCTCCGAATGTCGCTGTGGATCAATAACTGGAATAGCTCAAGATATAAAAATCCCTCAAAATTCCAGCTCTTCCGGGCAAAGGCTTCCACCGCAGACGCACCCGTAGAGATTTCATGGACCGACAATTTCGGACGCGAAACTAAGGAAACCCTTAACCGCCCGGCCGATTTCAAACTTCATCAGCTCAACGACTAAAATTTTCAGACTGTATTGAGGGCCCAAGCCCCCGCCATAGATAATAATAGAAATCAGACTGTGTTGAGGGCGTAAGCCCTAAAACTCTCAATAACAATACTTATGAATATCAAAAAACTCAGCCTCATCGCCGGGATGGCACTAATAGGAGCATCCGCCGGCATGGCCCACAAAACCACTCCCGACTGGATCAAGACCGCCGTGTTCTACGACATTTATCCGAGTTCTTTCATGGACTCAGACGGTAACGGCATCGGCGACATCCCCGGCATCATCTCGCGCCTTGATTATGTAAAGAGTCTCGGAGTGGATGCAATCTGGATGAACCCTATCTATAAGTCCGGTTGGTTCGATGGCGGTTACGACATCATTGATTACTATTCGGTTGATCCTCGCTTCGGCACAAACTCTGATGTCAGACGACTTGTTGACGAGGCGCACAAACGCGGTCTCAAAGTTTGTCTCGACCTCGTTCCGGGTCACACTTCCAATCAGTCAGAATGGTTTAAGCGCGCTGCGACTGAAGGGCCGGAAGGACGCTATGCCGACTACTATATCTTCGCCGACGAGATCTCGCCCAAAGACAGCGCAGACATCAAAAAGCGTCATCAGCTTGGCGACCCCGACAATTCCAAACTCGGTCTGTGGGTGCCTACAGCTGAAGCCGGTATTCCATTGCCCGAAAGCGGCAAATATACCGGTAATTTCTACCTCCGCAATTATTACCCTTGCCAGCCCGCGCTCAATTTCGGATATGCGAAGCCCGACTCCAAGAAATCTTGGCAGCAACCTCTCGACGCACCCGGTCCGAAAGCACTGCGCCGTGAGATGAAGAATATCATGGCTTACTGGTTTGATCAGGGTGTAGATGGCTTCCGTGTCGACATGGCGGCATCTCTCGTCCGTGGTGATAAAGACAAAAAGGGAATCATGAATCTCTGGGAGGATATGCGAGACTGGATCGACCGCGAATATCCCGGTAAGGTCCTTATTGCAGAATGGGGCGATCCCGAGCACGCTCTTCCCGGAGGCTTCGATATGGACTTCCTCCTCATCCACAACAGCCCCGGCTTCAAACAGATCACCCGTGGCACGGAGCGTTCAAAAGCGGTAGGAAAAGACGCGTATTTCGAGAAGACCGGCACCGGTGCTTACGATAAATTCGTGAAGGAGTTTTCTGATCAGTACCAGAAATCGAAAGATTACGGATATATCTCGCTCTTCTCCGCTAACCATGACATCAACCGTCTTAACTCAGAAGGTCGTGACACTCCGGACCAGATCAAGACTTTCATGACATTTCTGCTCACAATGCCGGGCGTGCCCTTCATCCACTATGGCGATGAAATCATGATGCGCAATGTCAAGGGGCTGCCCAGCGTAGAGGGTTCCCGCGAAGAACGCAGCGGCACCCGCACCCCGATGCAGTGGGATAACACTCCGACTGCAGGATTCTCTACAGCCGCTCCCGAGAAACTTTACCTCCCTATCTACACAGACGGCGGTAAACTCACTGTTGAGGTGCAGGAAAACGATCCTAATTCAGTTCTTAATTTCACCCGCGCACTCATCAAACTGCGCCACGATCATCCGATGCTCGCGAACGCCGGCAATTGGGAGACTATCAGCGATCAGAGCAAGCCGTATCCTTGGGTTTACGAGCGTTCAAACGGCACGGAGAGATATATCGTAGCCCTTAATCCCGGCGCAAAGGCTGTAAGTTACACTCTTCCTGCTGAAGCATCTGACTCTGACCTCGAACTTCTCTTAGCCAACGGCAAAGTAACATCCAAGAAAACTAAGAAAGGTATCGAAATCAAACTTCCGGGCGTATCCTCAGCCGTATTCAAAGTGAAATAAAACTATTATTCCATAGCTGAAAAGCGGGACTGCCACCAAGTGCAATCCCGCTTATTTTTTTTGAATAACCTAATATTCTGAGGCTGGTATTATTTCATTATCTTACGATATTCGCCGTTGCCATATCTCACTATATAAACCTGACCGCTGCGCATATCCGCCACCTTGAATCCCCGCAAATCAAAGATTTCAACAATTTCACCGTCAGCAGCATCCGTAATCTCCCCTATCGATGCCGCAACGTAAGAGGGAAGCGGGGCCGCCGGCGTTGTATCTCTCGTAGGTTCCGGATAAACTTTACCCGTAAAGTCTCCAAACTGATCTCTCAACCAGAGCTGCTTGTTCCATATATGGCTCTTCACATGGCTTGATTTGGCAGTCATGTCAGAATTGTCAGACACTGGCAACGACACGCTTGTATTGGAGGGCTGGGGTTCATTCTTCCAACGCGCATGATCAGTGATTGCAGCCTGCCTGATATGATCGGCAAATGTATCGATATCCTCATTTATGCCGTCATAATTGTTAGACATGAACCACAACCAAGTTTCCCGAACCTTTTCCATAAATGTGGCGTTCATGCACAGCGACCCGATCCAAGTATTGCCATAGGGAGATCCATGGTAGAACCAATCATTAGTGCGACCGTTGAAAGCATTTCCGCAATCCCACAACGGAGAGAAATGCCATTTCTGACCCTCGCCACGGTCGCGGAAGAGATATGTAGATCCGTGGAACGCTTCGGTGTGAGATATCAGCTCCTCCACAATATAATAGCGCGCTAAGTCATCCATATCTAAGTATTTCCACATATCGTCGGAATCAGCGCCGATCAGATCATTGATTGCCGTAAACTGATCCTTTACGAAACGATATTGCAGATCGGAATACATTTCCGGAGTGTCAAACGTTACGCGCAGCATATCCTTGTAGCCGGGGTATTTCCCCTTCTCCTCCATACGGATCTGGTTATCCTCGTCATAATTGTCGAGCTCCACGATATACCCGCCGGAAATCATTGCCTGATCCGATACATTGTCGTCAAGTTCCTCGATGTTCACGCGGTCGCCATCCACACGGATTGACTCGGTGAGGAAATAGAGACCGCGGTAATCTCCGTTGATGATCACTTCACACGGCTGCATGGCAGGAGTCCACGGCAGGCCTATCCGCTTTCCGAGATTGAAACCGGCGAAATTTCGGAGATATCCCATATTGTCGTCGGCATGAGCTAACAATGCAAAATGCTTACTCTTGGTCAATCCCAACAGCTTCTGCTTCGCACCCAATTTGAGTTTAAAAGGTTTCTTTGCAAACGCCGTGCGTGTGTAATTACCACGCGCCTTGATTTCGAGAGGAAGCGGTTCATCGCGGCTGCCTATCGACTTCGCACCCTCAGCCTCCATCCATTCGCACCCGTTGAGATCGAGCCAATACTCACCGGCGAAATAATTCTTATGGCTGAGATCTTTGTCGATTATCTCATTATTAAAAAAGCCGTTGTCATTCTTCACATTAATGTGCAGCACAGGCAACGTAGTATTCCATTCCAACCCGACTGTAACGCGTACGATGAGCCAAGTGGTTTCATCCCCGGGAGCATATGAAAATGAGATCTCCACATTATGGAGATTGTTGGCAATAAAATTCGGGCCATTGCTCTTCCCCTCAACCATACCTCCACGGCTGATGGTCTCCTTCGCTCCGGTGCTCGAACCAAAATTGATGGTCCAATCCTCGTTTGAGATCTTGAATTGACCGTTAAGCGACGGCACTTTAATCGAATACTCAGAGCCGTCGCGCTGAAACTTATACTCCTCGTGAACTCCCCAACCGTCGTTAGAGAAATCCCCTCTGATATAAAAATTCGGGAAACTCTGTGCCGATGCACCCATCGCCACAAAAGCCATCACCAAAAACATCAATATTTTTTTCATAGTTATGATAGAAATTTCATAAATTAACCTTAATAATTAACGAAATTTCTACCTACTCTTATATACTATAT
>JAIEAO010000036.1 GCA_029071345.1 Muribaculaceae bacterium
AGCCTGCTGACCTTCGACTGTTGATGTATCGTAGTCTTTCTGATTAGGTTTCGTCGGAACAAGAAGTTTGTTAAGGTCGAGTCCGAACGAGAGCGTGTTGTAATCGGCCAGCGGGAACATGAAGTTTGCACCGATACGGAAATTGGTCGGGAGGAAGGCATTGTTGGCTCCGTGGTCGTAGCTCACCTTCGTACCGATGTTTGAGATGTCGAAACCCCATGAAAACTGACACTCGTTGCGTCCGATCATCGGGAACGATGTGTAATAACCGGAGAGGTCAACGGAGAATGCAGAGGCGGCGGTGTTTGATTCTCCGGTCTGAGTGTCGTTATAAGAGAGGTCGGAAAGGATATAACGCAGCACCACGCCCATCGAGAATTTCTCGGAGAGCTTGCGTGAGTAACCCAAGTCTAATGCAAACTCATAAGGGTTGATGGTCATGATGTTGGTGCCTGTGGAGTAACCGGTGGTAACCTCACCAAGTGAGAAGTAACGCAACGACGCGCTGAAGGCCTGGTTATCGTTCTGACCCGGTTTCCAGTAACCCGCAAGGTTGGCGAGGAAGATGTCGTTGACAATCTTACGGAGCCACGGGGTGTAGCTCAGCGAAAGTCCGCCGGTGGAGTAACCGAAAGCGTACTTCGAGGGGTTCCAGAACTGCGAGTTCATATCCGGGTCGGTGGCCGCACCGAGGTTACCCAACGAGCTACCGCGGGCATCAGGAGCGATCGAAAGAGTTGTAACACCGGTGTTGACCGGGTTGAACTGGTTGTCCTTGATATCATTTTGTGCCGAGAGGGCGAGGCTTCCGAGAAGCATCGCTGTCATGGCTGTCAATATTCTAAAATTCAGTTTCATCTTATTACTTAAACTAAGATTTGGCTCATTTATTGTAAATCTTAACCCCCTTTAAGAGGGTTGCAAATTATAACACCGCGAATTCCACCCATTCGGAATATTTCGTGGGATTCCCAACCGCTGACCGAGCTGAAATGCGGTAATATCCGACGGCTACGCGCTTGCCGTCTTTCCCGTTAAGATCCCAGCTGAAATCTGCGGAGTCAGTGGTGAATGTCTGCACCGTGTGACCTTCGGCGTTTCTCACCTCAAATATCAGAGAGCCTGTAAAATCGCCCTCGATCGAGCCAGCTATTGTTTCGACTCCTACTTTTGAATCGAGCGTCAGGGTCAATGGCGCTTCGATAGGTGAGACCTCGAAAGTAAAGTCGGCATCTGAGCGGTTGCCCGCTATGTCACAGGCTGTCAGGGTAACATCATGCTTACCTGATGCTAAATCATGCGTGTTGCAATAAGCCTTGAAAACCGGGGCTGTGTCGCCGGGGTAAGTAATGGTTTCTGCGACCAACGGGTGGTTTTTGCCATCTATTGTCAATGTGTAGGCCGATGGGGTGAGACTCAACGACTCATCATCGATAATGGTCACATAGAGGATCGAACGGCTGTTGTCGAAGCTGAAACTTACAGCCGGAGGATCGGTATCAAGAATCTTGGATTCGTCAGCATCTGTCATCTCGACAGGGTAGATGCCGGCACCTCCGAGCCATCGCGACTTGTCGAACACTCCGGCCTTGATGTTGACAGTCTGCCCGATAAAGTCGGAAGTCCGGGCCGGAATAATCATTTCAGTCTCAAATCTGCCATCGGCAACGCTTGCCTCCATCGCTGAGATTAATGTTGACTTGTAAGGCACATCGATAACGGCGTAATACGTCTCTCCTCCTGATTCTATCGGGTCGTTGCAAGTATCGCTGACATAGTCGCGCGAGCGTAAGGTCATGGCCGGTTCCATCAGTTTCAGCACAATCTTACCGTTAAAATCCGTGTCGGTTTCATTATTGTCATTAACCACTGTCCCGGCGATCTTAATTTTCTCTCCCGGAGAGGCGGATTCGGGGGCGGAGATAACGACATTCCTGAGCGGAGTCGGCACACGCAGTGCCGGGTCGCCAGCGAGCACGAACGAGAGATGGTTGAGCGCGGTGGCTCCGGATTTTGCTTTTGCGAAGATTTCACCTATGGTCGGGGAAATGTTGCGGTCCGAAGGTTTCAGCCAGCTCTCCATAAGTTTGTCGCCAAGATATTTATTCTGGCTTGACCAGGCTGTGCGAGAGCTTATGATAGCACCTATCATCCCATTATCGGTGTCGAGTACGAAGGATTCGCCGATGCCGCGTACACGCATATCGGGTGTCGAGAAATCGCACCCGCCGAGATATATAAAGCCGTTACGTGAGTTTTTGAGAGTGCGCAGATCGCCGGTTGTGAAGAATTTAGCATTCGTGCCTAACATCGTAGCACTGCCGTGACCGAAATATATGCTCCATATCTTGCCCCTCTCAAGCAGCGATTTGAACTGATTGCGGGCCTCGGTTTCGCCGACAGCGTCGATGATGAGGGTGTTATGCGCCATGCCGTCGGTCTCTGAGTAGCTGTGGATCAGATTCTGAATGTCTACGGCTTGTGCGTCATGAAGGTGCTCATTGCCGAGGCCTCCGACCGACAGGGTTTCGTTTACGATCCATGCCTGATCGTCAGAGGTGAGATAGCGTTCGATTTTGCGGAGAATCCGTTCGCAGTCTGCCGGTGTCTCGCATGAAAGAAGACCTACCCCCACATCCTTAGTCTCGACATTGAGAATATTTTCAGAAGGGTTATCTTTCACTACGCCGTAGAATTCGTAAGCCGGCACGCTTTCTTCTTCAGGACGTACGTATGAGTGTTGGAGTGCGATATGATGATCGAGAGATGTCTCTCCGGGTACATCTACGAGCATATTGCGTGTGCCGGGGCCGAAAAGCAGCAGATTCTTCAGGCCGTGGCCGTGATATAGTTTTACAATTGCACGATAGGCCATAGGATCGGGCACCCCTCCGGAGAATTCATTGTAAACCTCTTCGGTGGAGGTGACGACCACTTTGATGCCGTCGTGCTTACGGTGAAGATCTGCCAAACGCTCGGCATACTGGCGCAATTTGGGCACGGTGATGATGAGCAGTTGCGCTCCTTCAGATGCAAGCCCGTGAAGGTTATTGTTAGTAACCGATGTCCAACTGCCGATCTGTTTCTGCGGGCATGACGGATCAAAGAGGACTACGGGAGATATGCCGTCAGCGTTAAGATTCAGACCTACATGGTCCGGTTCCGACTCTATGGCTGGAAGAATCACAGGCGACTGCGGATCGGTGATGTCGAAAGCGAGAAGCCCCGACGCGAGGGGAATTTTTAAGGATGCGCCTTCTGTGCCTTTGAAATAATAAACTTCTGCCTGACGATCAGCTGCGAGCGGATCGGCAATTATCTGCTTGGGATAAGTCAGAATCCAGTAGTCGAGATTGAGATAATCCGCTTTGATATTATCAGCCTTCAGCTGCATCTTCACCGAAGCTGCGGGCGTGACGTTGAATTTCAAAGTATCGGGTTCTGAATATTTATAAGGATCAGCGGATAGGCGTCCTTGCAATGGAAAGAAATAATCGGTAGAGCTATTGACATAATCAAATTTTTTCTCGTATTTCTCATTGCAAAGAGTGGTCAGAAGAAAATGGTCGCCGGGTCCGGAAAAAATCTGATATACGAGGTGTGCTGAGCCGGCCCCCATGTTTCGCACTGGTATGTCCCAGTTCATCACGGAATTTCCGTTAAGGAAACTTTCTCCCCAGAAAAGTTTGCCGGTGTGGGTGGAATTCTGTTCAAGGTCGATTTCATGACGCGCATAACCCCAACCGTTTTGTAACGATAGGAATTCGGAGGCGTCGATCTTAGCAGTGGTGGGCTGTTTGGGGGCTTCGCGGTCGCTGAGGAAGTAATATGCGGTCTTGGAATAGATGTTCTGACGATGGTTGCGGAAATATGGCACATTGCCGTTAGCAGCAGTTCCCGGATCAAGGCTGATAGCTTCAGTACCTTCCGCCCAGAAAATCAACTTGTCGCCGGTATGGAGCGAGGATACTTGCGAGAGATCGTCGGTGTATGGAAATCCGCTTGCAACCGAATGAGCGGAAGGGGAGAAGTTGAGGTTCATCATCCGCCCTCCTTTGCCATAAACGCCGACATTCTCCGGCTTTTCAAATCCCATTTCTGTCAGTTCGGCGTATGAAATGCTGTAAAGGCCGGTTTGAGCAGTTTCGATTTTAACCCAACGTCCGTCGGCCAACAAAGAGTTGGCCTTGAAGGTGTAATCTCCAAGGGCCGACAGTGAGCTGCAGATGGCAATTGACAGTATTGTTAGAAATCGGATGATCATTTGATTCTTATTTCAAGTAGCTTGGTGTCGCCGGCAGTTGCATCGATGTTAATGCCGGGATTCAGGATGAAACCTTCGACTGAAAGGGGCATCAATACGATGTCGCCTGTTTTGATAATTGTGTCTGATGTGATGCTTGAAATCACACTCTCGATTCTTGACATCATCTCTTCAAGCGAATAGCTGACTGTTTCATCTCCGATCTGAAGATTGATACCCTTTTCGCACAGAGCATTGAAATCAGTGAAATCTCCTAAGAAGCAGGATTTGTCAAAATTTACGGCCGGGGTCCATGGCAGACCGGCGGAGCGTAATCGTTCAAGAAGACTTGTGGCCCTTACGGTCATAGCGAATGAGGCTTCACAAAAATAGCGGTGAACAAATCGCGGTGCGATACTTTTTCCGAGACGATTGATTTTTATAGCCAGCGCGGGGTAGGCCTCGAAGCGATCGTCGAACTCCGGTACATAAAAAGGATTGCCCGACCGGATTATTGTTGAGTCAGGCATGAAAAACCAGATAGGATCGGCAAAAGATGATGCAAATTCGGCCGGGAGAATATTGAAAATCTTCATTGTCTTTAGTTTCTGAGTTTTAAGCCCTCCAATCGGTTGAATATCAAAGCGAGGTGGGCATAGATCGATGTGTTTGCCATAACCACGCCATCGGCCACTTTAACCCGGTAAGGTGAGAAGTTCCATATAGCTTTCACGCCGGCGCTGATGGCGGTGTCGGCACATTCCTGCGCCGATTGAGCGGGCACGGTGAGGATGGCAATCTGAGCCGGATTGGTGTTCATCACATCGTAAATCTGGTCGATATGATAGATGGGCACGCCGAGGTCGGTGCGCGCTATAGTCTCCGGATTAACATCGAAGCCTGCAACGATTTCAAGACCATAGTTCGATAGACCTGAGTCACGGATCAGAGCCTTGCCGAGACTTCCGGCGCCAAAGACGTATGCCTTGTGCGAGCGCGTGAAGCCGAGGAAGTCCGAGAGTGCCTCGATGAGGGCATTTACCTCATAGCCGATGCGAGTCTTTCCCTTGATGTTGAGAAAGGAAAGGTCTTTGGCTATCTGAGAAGCATCGACACTTAGTGCCCGCGAGATCTGTGTTGAACTGACAGTCTCAGCTCCTGATGATTTCAGGATTTCGACATACGCGAGATACCATGGTAAACGTCGCAGAGTCGGTTCGGGTAATATAATGTTGTTATCTTCAGTCATCGTCGTTTTTGATTGGCAAATCCCGGCCTGTGTAGGTCGGGATCTGCGGTTATTGGGCTGTTACAGCCAGTTTCTTTGTCTTAGTGCAATGCTGTCCGTCGGCTGTCTCAACGCGTGCTCGATAGAGATAGATACCTCGGTGAACGCGGTGTCCGGCGGTGTCACGCAGATCCCATGTAGTGTTGATGGTGCCGCTCATGTCGCTTGTCGCTGACCTGTCTGACGACCATACGCACTTGCCTGAGAGGTCGAACACTTCGATGAGACACTTGATGAGAGTGTTGGGGTTATCTACCGATACTGAAATCACTACCGAGGTCGAAGCCGGGTTGACATCTGTATAGAGATCGCGTATTGAAGGACCTTTCACCTCTGCCACATCAAAGGTAACGGTCTTTGCCGACGGATTGTTGGCGTTATCATAAACCGTGAATTTGAGAGAGTGTTTACCCGCCTTGAGATCTTGGAGAGGATATGACACATGGCCGCCCAGAGGATTCTCAGGGTCAGTGGTATAGTATGTGTACACATCGTCGAAGACTATGTCGTCGTCAAGCGTGACCGACATCTTGTGTCCGATTCCTGATTCGGAAATGTTTATGCCCGATTCATCGTAGAACGACGCATGAAGCACGGGATTGGAGTTCACCATGTCGCCGTTGCTGAACGACGGATAGTTGATGTAAAGTTCCGTAATGGCCGGGCCCTCAGTGTCGTGGCTGTCTTCTTCAGGATAGCCTGCCACACACAGCGATTCTGTTGAGCCGCTGGCTTCCGTGCCCTGCTCGGTCCATGCGTAGGCCACGATGCGCGCCGGGCTGGTGTTGTTGGCAATTTCTGCGGGGAGCAGAAGCGTTGCCGACCATTTGCCGTCAATAACTTTTGCCGACACCGACGAGAGTTTCGACTTGCGGTCGTTATAGGTCTCGACGGATCCTGCCTTACCGTTACCGTAAGTCTCAACAACGGTCTCGGCATCATAGAGGTCGAGCATGATTGTGCCGGAGAAGTCGGCAGCTTCTGATCCGTCAAGGTTGGTTACGGTACCGCTCACTTCAGCTTTTCCTAATGCGGGAATCTGTGGCAATTCGGTTGCTGCGGCAAGGTCTATGCCGTTGAGAGTCTCAATGTTGACCGTTCTCTCTGCCTTGGGTAAGCGAAGCGCCGGGTCACCGATCATGCAGTAGCGCAACTTGTTGTCATCGCGATATTTGTTCTTGGCGTTGATGAAGACATCGCCGAAACGTGTGCCACCGCCATCGGAAGCCGTGGTGAGCACATTGTCGGCCATATAGCCGCTGAGCACGCCGTTGTTGGGCATGAACACCGTGCGGCTCGGCACGATAGCGCTGATAAAACCGGCTGTGGGGTTGAGCACCAATGTCTCGGCACCGCTCATCTCATCCGTATCCCAATGACCGAACGAACAGGTCGCTGCGATGAAGAAGGGGAGATTAGGATTGGTGAACGATACAATATCGCTCCATTGCAGCAGCTTTTCATGCGTCCACGAAGTGGTGGAGGCGTGACCGATATAATTGGTGTAGATCACCCCCTCGTTGAAGAGTCGCATCATGCGTTCTTTCGCCTTGGGGTATGTGTTACCTAAACTGGTTTGCTCCAACGGGTATGAGTCGAGATATAGTTTCTCATACTGATAATGCGGAGCATTGGCTGAAAGACGTTTCCATACATCCTCGGTCTGGCGAAGATGCAGACCTTCGTCCTGGTCGTCGGCAATGAGCATCACGCGATTGCGCCAAGGGCCGTATGTCGGAGTTTTCACATAGTTTTCGATCTTTTGCGCTATCTCGAGAGCTTGAGCGGCACTGCGTACAGGAATACGCCCTACGGCCACCTGCATCTGCGCCGAATTCATGTTGAACGAATCTTCGGTGCAGTCGGCAAGCATTCCTATGTAATCATCGGTGGAGAAAGCGGATATTTCAGTCAACCCGGTGGGCGACTGCCACATCGGGATAGGGGTATAACCGGTGTTGCGTGCGCCGGAAGCCACGAGCTTGTAGTCGTAGATACCTTTGCCGAGGAGGAGGCAATATCCGATCTTGCGGTCACCGGGGCGGTCATGCCACATCTTCAGGAGTTTGCGGATGGCCGAGACATCATTGTGACCACCTGAGAATTCATTGAAAATCTGCTGAAGATTCAGCACTTCTACATTGAATCCGTCGTAGTCGCGATGTAGCTGCGCGATACGCTCGGCAGCTGCGTTATACTCCTCAGGGCATACGATAACCATGTCGGGAGTGTCAAGACCGTGGATATTCTGGTTTCTGACAATTCCGGCGCGGCTCACGCTTCGTGAGCATGAAGCCGGGTTGAATGCCACGAATTCTTTGTAGCCATTGAAAGGAGTGAAATATGCCGTGGAGCCTTCGAGTGTATATTCCACGGGGATAGCGTTGCACGGGTCGGTCACATCCCAGATTACAGTTTCTGATGAGCAGCCTTCGAGCGCGATTGTGCCCCCGTTGTATTGCCCGTAGAAATGGAGTTGTGAGTCGCTTCCCATTTTGAGCGCACGCTCATAGAACACCTCTATATAGTCGAGGCGAGCTGTGAAAAGAGCACCGGAATATGAAAAATCGATGGTGAGCGCAAGTTTCTCGCTCTCAAGATCGAAGATCTCTTTTATAGTCGTGGTATGCTTGATAAATTCCTCGCCTGATGCCGGAATCTTGTCGGCATTGGTAGCCGGCAGTGCTTTGCCGTTTGCCGAGACAGCGATCTGCGATCCTCCGCTTGTGGTCCTCGCACCGAAACGCACGGCAGCGATTGCTGTTGAGCCTACAAGACCGGGAAGTGAGAATGTGAAAGTCTGTGCCTTATTGGTGCGGAAGTCCTCACCGAAAATCATACGCCCCATGTCGCCGGGAGCAGCAAGATCGCGCTCGTAAGCCGACCGCTCCTCGAAATGCGTCAGTATATTGCTTGATTTTGTGGAGGAAGATGTTGCCGGAAGCTGCGGAAATTCATCTGTCGCGCGGTCCGAAAGGAAATAATAGCTCTCAGCGCAATAGGGGTTGAGCGTGTGGCGTTCGCCATACGCTTTTTTCGGATTCCATGACACGTTATCAGTGCCGAAGAAAAGAATACCCTTCGGCGTAACGACGCTGCGCAGCAGAGGGAGATCATCGGGCATATCGGCGTTCAGGGCCTCCGGGAGTACGCGACCTCCCGTGCCGTAGACGCGCACTTTAGATGCATCAGTGAATCCCATCGATTTCAGATCGGCGTTGGTCACGAGGTGCATACCGGTGGAGTTTACTTTGATGCGCTGCCATCTTCCCTCTGACAATACGGAAGAGGATGAGTAATGCGACGCATCTAAGGCGAATGACGATAAACTGCCGGTTATTATGCTGATGAGCGCCAGTATGTAGGCGGATATTTTCATATATTAAACAATCGTTTCTGAAATTAAGCGGTGAGCCTCAGCCTTTTCGGCTTATTGGCCGAGGTGGAAGTCTCCGCATATTTTATCTATTTAATAACGCAGAAAAGTGGTTGATATTGTGGCAATCAGTTGAGTGAATTGAGGAATTCCTCGCGTGTTCCGTTAAAAGTGTTTAAGTCCACATCTCCCTTGATTCCTTTCACTTTGCCGTGATGGTCATATTGCCAATAAGTCCATTCTGCATCGATCGGGTGGCTTGAGAAGGAGCATATCCAGAGGGGATAGCCCGGAAAGGAATCCATAAGATATTTCTCATAGCCCGAGATATTGGTGTAAAAAAAGACACGGATACCTTTCAGATAAAGATACTCGGTCATGGCCGTAAGGCGTTCGGTAATAAGTTCGGTCGGAATGGAATCCGGGTTACCCTGCTGCTCGATATCAATTGCCAGACCGATATCCATCTTGCGGTCGCCCACGGCATCCAAAAAATTCATGGCCTGATCCACACCGTCCTTATCGAAACGGAAGAAATGATACGCGCCTGTCTTCAGACCCGCCTTCCGGGCCTTATCGTAATTTTCGCTAAAAGACTTGTCGCGGAAATCCGTGCCTTCCGAAGCTTTCATAAACACAAATTCGATGCCATTTTTACGCACCTTGCGGAAATTGATGTCACCGTTGTGAGCTGACACATCGATGCCCCGCACCGGGTAGCGCTCCGGACTGACGTATGGTGGAGTGCTGATATACTGCTTCCAGACCCAAGCGCACGATAACACAAGGATCACAACCAGACAGAGAAACCCTGCAGCTGTCAATATATCTTTCTTGGGAGGAATCCGCATCGTCTCTCCTTATAATCTTAAGGTGTCAGGATTAATGGTTTCGCAAATATAATATATAATGACGAGACTGCAAAGTGTGCTCACTTCGTTCGCGCCACTATTGAGAATAATTAGCATTTTTCTGCGCTTTGATGGTTTAAAATGTTAATATAAGTTAAAATTACAGATATGCGGGAACAATTTTAGGGGTCAGAAAGTTATAATTAATGAAAAGAAAGAAGATAGATTTTTGTTCATTAAGTTTAGTTCTAACGGGGTAACCTGTTAAAGAAAGCGGTCACTCGTGAGAGCGACCGCTTTTCTTTTCTCTAAATCTCTAAATCAATGGAACGACATTTGCTTGCAAATGTCGATAAGGGCAGTTGACAAGCAACAGCCCCTCCCTATTTTATCTCAGATTTGGGCAAACGGTGGTAATTTTGTAATTTTGCATCATATTTTAAGATAGTTTATGAGAAGTGAAAAAGAACTTGAGGGAGTGTCGCTGCTTGGTAATCAGCAGGTGAATTACTCTTCTGACTATAACCCGGCGATTCTTGAGACTTTCGAGAATATGCACCCCGATAATGAGTATGTGGTGAATTTCGATTGTCCCGAATTTACAACACTTTGCCCCAAAACGGGTCAGCCTGATTTCGGGCATATCTATATTTCGTATATTCCGCGTAAAAGGATGGTTGAGAGCAAGAGTCTGAAGCTTTATCTCTTCAGTTTCCGCAATCATGGTGATTTTCATGAGGATTGCGTAAACATCATTATGAAAGATCTCTGGAAACTGATGGAACCTAAGTATATAGAGGTTCGCGGCATCTTTATGCCTCGTGGGGGCATCTCGATTTATCCTTTCGCCAACATGGGCGACGAGGATCATCAGGATATCGTGAAGAAACGTCGCATCGATGCACTGACACTCAAGTAGAGATAAGTGATAAGAGATAAGTGATAAGAATATCTTTCCTTAACTCCTAATTCCTAACTTCTAACTCCTAATTGTTCAAAATGAAAGATTCAGTAATTGTATTGTCGGGAGGGCTGGATTCAACCACGCTCCTTCATGATTATAAAGAGAGAATAGCATTAGCTGTGACATTTGATTACGGCTCAAATCACAACGCGCGCGAAATCGAATGTGCCCGCTGGCAATGCGCTCAGCTCGGCATTGAGCATCTGGTGATACCCTTGAAATTCATGGGTGAATATTTTGAGAGTTCGTTGTTGTCGGGAGCAGATGCCATCCCGGAAGGTCATTATGCCGACGACAACATGAAATCGACCGTGGTGCCTTTCCGCAACGGCATCATGCTTTCTGTGGCCTGCGGTTTGGCGGAATCTCGCGGACTCAAGCATGTGCTCATCGCCAATCATGGCGGCGATCATGCGATCTATCCCGACTGTCGCGAAGGGTTCGTGAAAGCCATGTCGGAGGCGATGCGCGAAGGTACCTACGACGGCGTCACCATCATAGCTCCTTATACCAATATAACGAAGGGTGAGATAGCCGCAATCGGCAAGCGCATCGGAGTTGACTATACGCACACCTATTCGTGCTATAAAGGTGGAGAGCATCATTGCGGCAAGTGCGGCACATGCGTGGAGCGTGCGGAAGCATTAGCTTTTGCCGGAATCGATATCGCGGAATGATCTCCACTCGGTCATTGCGGTTTTCTCCATCGCCTCGAACTCGGCGCGAAGACGGCGGCAGTAGGGGAGGCTGACCAGATAGATGATGCCACCCACAGGAATGAAATATTCAAGTGTCTTGCGAAGCCACGGCAGAGTGACCGGATGATAAATCCACAGCGGTTTGATAACCGGGAAATCATCGAGCTTCGCATTAACTTTGAGATCGCGTGAATCGGAAAGATAATTTACCGTTTCATCAACCATGGCCCCGATTCTGACAAGTTCAGACGTGGCATATCCTTTCTGCCAGTATTGACGGTAAGAGAGACGTTTGCCGTTTCTGCGCAGCCATACCCGTGCTTCGCCATATAGACGCATCAACATTGCCTCTGCACGTCGGGAAGAGACCTCGTTGATGATGACCTCCTTCATCGGCACATGGCGCTTCTCCTGCAATCCGAACAATTGGCGTATCAAACCTATGTAGAGGTCTTTATTGAATACGGCCGAGTCGTTCATTGCCTTATATGTGACGAAAATGCCAAGCGGTAGCAGCACGGAAGTCGAGAGCCACATTCCCATCCAGACGGCGATGTGACCGTCGCGCGCCATCTTATAGCCGGTGTTGTCGATGATATAGTAGAAAAGAAACAGGAGCACCGAGATTACAAGCGGTGTGCCGAGTCCGCCCTTGCGGATGATGGCTCCCAGCGGGGCTCCGATGAAGAAGAAAATGATACAGGCCACCGAGAGGGTGAATTTCTTTATCAACTCAATTTCATGTCGGCGGATCGAGCGTTTTTCTTCAGAAATGGTCATGGCTCTGTAATCCAATTCCTGCATTTTCATTCCGATTCTTGAGCGGGCCGTGGAGTACAGGTCGCTACGTTGAGAGGGGTTCATCTGCTCGATCAGCGAATCGAGATTCAAGGGCGTAACGGCTTTCTCTTCCGCCTTAGCCTCGGTTCTTCCGGCTAACTCAGCTTGAGATGGGTCTGAGGATTGCGAACCCGAATAAAAATATGTAGATCGAATCACGCCGGGGAAGGCTGTGGATTTGAGGTCGCGGGCATAACCGGCCCCTATGGAATCGAGGCGCACGCCGATAGAGTCGATGGTCTGTTGCAATTCGGCCATATTCTTGCCTACATATTGGCGCCGCATTCCCCCTTCATCCATACGGTTGAAGTTAGCATCGAATGGTATAAGAATCTCTTTGTCATAAAACTCTTCGCGTCGGAAAGGAACGTTGCGGTCGAGAGTGCGCTGCTCGCGAAGATTCTCGAACATTTCTCCTTTGTAGAGGTGCAGATAAAGATATTTGTTATCCTTGGTCAGAGCCATACGGGCGGAATCGGCAAGAAGGATTGTAGAGTTGTCGCCACCTTTGCTGATGTCATAGATCATCACGTCATGGAGCACGCCCGTATCGCGGTTTTTAGTCTTTACATAAAGGTTATAGCCGGGGATGTTGTCGTAGAACACACCCTCCGGGATCTCCAGCTCGGGGCTTTTCTGCTTCATGGAGAACAGCAGGGTCCACATCTTCACCTGCGCCTTGGGGAGGATATCGTTTTGGAAGAAAAATGCACCGACAGCCACGGTCATTACCAGAATTATCAGCGGCTTCATCACCTTCAGCAGCGATATGCCGGAGGCTTTTATGGCCGTGAGTTCAGAGCGTTCGCCAAGATTGCCGAACGTCATGAGGCTCGCCAGAAGGATGGCGAGCGGGAGGGCCATGGGCACAAGCGTGACTGCAGCATAGAAGAATAGCTCCGCCATGACGGAGAATGACAATCCTTTGCCGACAAGGTCATCGATATACTTCCATAGGAACTGCATGAGCACGATGAAGAGCACGATGAAGAATGTCATCGCAAAGAGGGGAAGAAAACTCTTCAATATGAATAGGTATAACCTTTTAATCATGCGTATTACTATGTAAGGATAGCAATCTAAAGCGATGCAGAATCGCCCCATGGCAATTTTAGCGTGTAAAGTTACAAATTTTTCTGTTTCTTTTCCTCCTCCTTTGCTGAAATATTTGTTATATTTGCGTTATGAATCGTAATAACCCGAAAAACAAATCTTGACTGTAATAAAAACTCATTATAAAATGACACTATTTGAAAGGCTGACAAAACAGGCGCAGGAAAATCCTCAGCGCCTCGTCCTCCCCGAGTCGCTCGAACCGAGGACACTCCAGGCCGCTAACCGTGTGCTCGGCGACCATATAGCAGAAGTAATATTAGTTGGTAAACGCGATGAGATTCTCGCAAAGGCATTCGAACTTGGCCTTTCCAACATCGACAAGGCCACTTTCGTAGACCCGGAGGATGATGCCGTGCTCGAAACATACGCAGAACTTTTCGCCGAACTGCGCAAGAAGAAGGGTGTGACTATAGAGGAGGCCCGCAAAACAGCCCGCAATCCTCTCTATTTCGGCTGTCTGATGATCAAGCACGGCGATGCCGACGCGATGGTGGCCGGTGCGCTCAGCCCGACATCACATGTGCTCCGCGCTGCATTC
Organism: Muribaculaceae bacterium; assembly: GCA_029071345.1. Lineage (GTDB taxonomy): Bacteria > Bacteroidota > Bacteroidia > Bacteroidales > Muribaculaceae > Lepagella. Next base: position 13,915 of record JAIEAO010000036.1, read on the forward strand.
CAGGTGTTGAAGACCAAGCCCGGCATCTCGGTAGTGAGCGGTGCCTTCATCATGCTTCTTCCCGACAATGTGCCTTACGGTGAAGACCATATGCTCGTATTCGCCGACTGCGCCGTTGTTCCGGATCCTACGGCTCAGGAACTCGCCGAGATCGCGGTTGCTACAGCTGCGACTACGAAGAATATCGCAGGTCTGGAGCCTGTTGTGGCAATGTGCAGCTTCTCTACAAAGGGCAGTGCGTCGCATCCGATGGTCGACAAGGTTGTAGAGGCCACTAAGATCGCTCATGAACTCGACGGCGAGCTTAAACTCGACGGCGAGCTCCAGAGCGATGCAGCTATCGTGCCCGCCATCGGCCAGATGAAAGCTCCCGGCAGCCCTGTGGCAGGTCATGCCAACACTCTTATCTTCCCCTCGCTTGAGGTTGGAAATATCGCCTATAAACTCGTGCAGCGTCTTGCCGGAGCGGGAGCCGTCGGTCCGATCCTTCAAGGTCTCGCCGCGCCGGTCAACGACCTTTCCCGTGGAGCAACAGTTGACGACATTGTAAACACTATTATCGTGACCTGCAATCAGGCTATCGGAGACAAAAAGCATTAAGCCGAGCTTAATGCTTTAAGTAATAAGTAAAAAGTAATAAGTATAAGGGTTTGCTATTCTTATCACTTATCTCTGAAAACTGAAAACTTATCACTGAAAACATTATACGAAATGAAGATATTGGTATTGAACTGCGGAAGCAGCAGCGTGAAATATAAGCTGATCGACAGCAAAACTAAGGATGTCCTTGCCGAGGGTGGCGTTGAGAAAATCGGTCTCGCCGACTCGTTCCTTAAATTCAAACGTCCCGATGGTTCAAAAGAGACCATCGAGGTTGAGATGCCCGACCACAAGGAGGCTATACGTCAGGTGATGAAGGTGCTCACTGACCCGGAGAATGGCGTGATCAAGAGCTTCGACGAAATCGGCGCGGTCGGTCACCGTGTGGTGCATGGCATGGAATACTTCAACAAGTCTGTGCTCATCACTCCCGAGGTTATCGAGAAAGTGAAGGAGTGCTATCCTGTGGCTCCTCTTCACAACCCGGCAAACGTTACCGGTATCGAGGCTGTGACCGAAATCATGCCTGAAGTGCCTCAGGTTGCAGTTTTCGACACCGCTTTCCATCAGACCATGCCGGCTAAGGCATATATGTACGCCCTCCCCTATGAGGATTACAAGAAATATGGTGTTCGCCGTTACGGCTTCCACGGAACAAGCCACCGCTATGTTTCGCGTCGCGCCTGCGAATTCCTCGGACTTCCCTATGACAAGCAGCGCATCATCACCTGCCACATCGGCAACGGCGCCAGCATCACAGCCATCAAGAATGGCGAGAGCGTAGACACTTCGATGGGTCTCACTCCGACAGAGGGTCTGATGATGGGTACACGTGTAGGTGACGTTGACCCCGGAGCACTCGTTTATCTCCAGGAGATGAGAGGCGCCGACGCCAAGGAACTTCAGAAGATCATCAACAAAGAGAGCGGTGTGCTTGGCATCTCGGGCATCTCTAACGATATGCGCGACATCGAGGCCGGAATCGAAGCCGGCAATGAGCGTGCCAAACTCGCCCTCGATATGTATGAATATCGCATTCTGAAATATATAGGGGCCTACACAGCAGTGCTCGGTGGTGTTGACATCATCGTCTTCACCGGTGGTGTTGGCGAGAACCAGACAGGTCTTCGTGAAAGTATCTGTCGTCAGCTCGAATTCATGGGAGTGACATTCAACGAAGAGGCCAATAAGGCGCGCGGTGAAGAGGTTGAGATTTCCGGCAAGGATTCAAAAGTTCACGTCGTTTGCATACCCACCGACGAGGAACTGATGATTGCCGAAGACACTGAAGCTATAGTAGGTTAAGCCGGATATGAGCATCAGAATCGGACAAGGTTTTGACGTTCACCGTCTTGTCGAAGGACGCGAGCTTTGGCTTTGCGGCATAAAACTCGATCACACCCTCGGCTTGCTCGGTCACAGCGATGCAGACGTGGCTATCCATGCCCTTTGCGACGCCATACTCGGAGCTCTCGCCTTGCGCGACATCGGCTATCATTTCCCTGATACAGATCCCCGCTTCAAGGGTGCGGATAGCAAACTGCTCTTGGCCGAAGTCTGCCGGATGATGCGCGAACACGGTTACGCGCTCGGCAACTGCGACATAACCATCTGCGCGGAGCGACCCAAGCTGAAACCGCATATCGACGAGATGCGCGCCAAACTCGCGGAAGTGATGGAGACCGAAGTCGAAAACGTGTCGGTGAAAGCCACCACCACCGAAAGGCTCGGATTCACCGGCCGCGAAGAGGGTATCTCCGCCTACGCTGTGGTCCTTTTAACTTTTTAACTAATGTGTAATATTTAATGTGAAATGTTTAATTCTTACATTCCCCATTACACATTCAACATTCAACATTAATTAAAGCGTGCTCTATCACCTTATAGCGATAATCGTATTGATATTGGGAGTGACGAGAGGATTCCGTAAAGGATTCTTTCGTCAACTCCCTTTATTTATAGGATTCTGCTTCGGGGTGGTCTGTGCGCGACTCTTCAGCGACCCGGTGATGGACGCCATACGCGACCTGATTCCTTCGCTCAACTCAAAAGTGGAATGCGATTATGTATGCAGCTCGATAGCCCGCGGACTGATCTTCCTCTTTGTCTACGAGATATTCAGCATCGTCACAGGTTTTCTGCGTCTACTTTTCCGGTCATTCAGCAGCGGCGTGCTTGACAGCATTTGCGGAATGGTCTTCACCGCCGTGCGTTACCTGTTGATTCTCTCCATCGTGCTTAACTGGCTCCTTTGCGTTCGTCCGCGAGGCACCCTGCTGAAATACGCTAAATCTGACGACGGCAACATCATCGAAGAGGTCATGCTTATCGCCCCCGCCATCCTCGGCGGCGAATCCGTAGAAGACCTTGCCCACCTGCTCCAACTCGAAGATGCCAAATGCATCTCATAGAATTAGTAATTTAAAAAGACAGGCGACCATACTTTGGCCGCCCGACTCAAGGTATCCTTTTGATTCTCTGAAATATTTAACCTTTTTATCCCGAACTCGCGTTATTAAAAAGCCCGGAGCCTATACTGTGCTGAAGAGATGCTACGAAGAGTCAATGTTAGTAAATGTTAAGATGTGTTAATGAAAAATTCTATTGGTTGGAGATTTGGAGGGTTGGAGAAATTTTATTAATTTTGCGTATTGATTAGGGTGGTACTGCAGACTGGCTCTATTCGATATTCTTCTATTCTATATAGAAAATCAAAATAATTTTTTTAATTCTAATTGTTTAATTTAGGGAATTTTAAACTTATGGATAAGAAGTTTATATTCAAATTTGCCCTTTCCGGCCTGTTTATTGCGGCTGGTGCCGTTGTATGCTCCGCGGGGGGGGGGGGCTATGGCCTTCGCTGAAAACCGCTGAAAACGCTTCAAATGGTGCGGTACGGACCGCAAGCGGCAAGACCCTTACATGGTCTGAATTTGTAAATGCTGTGAAAAACTCTGCTCCGCTTGCGGCTTCGGAAGATTTGTTTGGACTTATGTATAAGGTGTACCGGGATGATGCGGCTAATGTTGCAAATAAAAAAACATCTTATGACGCTGCGAAGAAAAGTTATGATGATGCTGAGAAGCAACTTCAGACTTGGCAAACTAATCTTAATAAGAAAAATGGAGAACTCTCAAGTCTCCAATTAGCGTTGTCAAATGCAAATAAGAAAGTTTCCGACTTGGAAGCGGAGATTGCCTCGTTGGAATCAAATTTATCTGAAAAGCAAACTGAATATGATAATTGGCCACGGGAACAGAACGGAACTAAGTTGTCTGAAGCCGCGGCTTCTGTACTGTCTGATATTGACATTTTACGCGATAAACTACTTTCTTCAGATGTTCTGGTATTTGCTAATATTGATTCTAAAGAAAGTAGTAGGGTTATGGCTTCAATATTGAGTTATAGGTATCCTTCGAGAGCAGGAGAAACTTATGGCTCATACACTGCGGTGTCATATTCGGATATTCCATCTCTAGCAAATAAGCAAAGTGGTCATATTAATGTTCTTTTTAACACTACTGTGTATGTTGGTACTAACTCCACGCCACAATTATATGGATTTGTCCCATATTCGTATAGTACTCTTAGAAGTGAGTTGTTATATCTATCTTCTGATATTAGAGGAAATAATAATAATTATGAACCTGCCTATAAGGATATAGATCCGGAAGGAAAAGCTGAGTTAAATAGTACGCTTACGTCATTAAAGAATCAACTTAAGACAAAACAAACTAATCTGACTACTGCACAAAATGCACAGAAAACCGCACAGACCAATTACGATAACAAGAAAAAGGAAGTCGATGATCTTCAGACACTGATTGATGGATACACGCTGGTTCAGTCAGGACAAAGCGAATCGACACAAGAGCAGTTGAAGCGAGCATATGAAGCGGCAAAAGCTGAATATGAGCAGGCTTTGGCAGAACAGACAAAAAACAAGAATGCTTGGGATGCTGCAAAGAATGCCGCAAATAATACTGCTGACAGCCAGTATCAGAACGTAACTCTACTCGGAGATATTAAAGCCGATGTCCCTCTCGGTTTCTATATGGGCACCATCAATGGCGGAGGATTTACTATAACTGCCGGTTCGAATGTGGATGAAGTATTTACTGACTTCGCAGGAACTCTTAACGATGTTGCTGTTAACGGAGCTGTAACAGGTTACAACGCCACATTTAATAATGTAGCTTATTGGGACAGCAAGATCAGCGATGGTGTATATTATGGTGCTGGTGGCTCTAAGACCGAATATCACGATCTCGGAGCACTTGCTTACAATGTCCGCAACAAATTCGGAGCGGACTTCAGTAAGGGAATATTGACTTCGATTGAAGAAGGTAGCCGCGCGCATGATGTGCATGCCCTTACGATTTATCGCGGTCCCGGTGCTGAGCAGACTCTAAAGGGATATTACCAGATTACCTCCACGAGGGCACTAATAAATGCTAAGGGCGAGATTGTAAATGTTCCTGCCAATCACTTCATGCTTTCCGCTTCTGCAGATGTCGATGAACTTTCTGCATTGATTCCCAATGTGGTATATGTCACGGGTGAGGGATCTCGCTATGAAAGTAAATGGGTTGAGATTGATCTCAGTGCTGAATCGTTCTTCTCTCCCTGGGACATCACTTCTAATAACGTTACCATGAAAGGTGACATTGCGATCAACAATCGTCGCGCAGGTATCTGTCTTCCATTTGCTCTGAAACATGAGTATTTCAAAGAAGGCACATCGCTATGCACATTCGGACAAGACAACGGAAATGCCTTCACTTTCATCAAGGAGGATTCAGATATCGCGGCCAATACGCCTGTCCTCATCTTATCCGATGAAAGTAATGTTACCCTTGACCTTTCGGGCTCTGAAGGGATCTGCATTTCGCGTACACCCGATGATCAGATTGTAAAGGGTGGAGGAGATTCGTCTGATATGAGCAGCATCTATGGCACGTTTAAGGCTGTGACTGCCGGGGAGATCGGCGAACGAGAGAACGATGACTGCACCGTCTATGCACTCAAGAACGGTATCTTTAATGCTGCAAAGCAGGGTAACTTCACTGATGGGCACGGTTATGACGACGTGACGGGATTTAACAATGTGGCGAAGTTCAAGCCGTTCCGTATAGTCATCACTACCCGAAAGACCAATAACGGAGGTCAAGAAAGCGCAAGCGCACCACGTTACGTCAGCATCGTGGATCATTCAGGCAATGAAATCTCCAACACCAGCGGTATTGATCTCGTGAAAGCGTCTGCTGAATCATTCGCAGTGACCGGAGGTGACGACGAGATAATCATCACTTCGGATGCAGACTTCGGCATGGTTGATGTCTACGACCTGACCGGCCGCTTGATCAGCACTATCAATGTATTGGCCGGTGAGAACAGAATCGCGGTTCAGAACGGAGTGTATATTGTCGCCGGACAGAAAGTTATGGTCAAATAAATTCCAATTAATCATAGTGTTTTATTATCGTGAAGTGAGGGGCGACGCGCCTCGCTCTGGAGTGTTGTCGCCCCTCACTTCCTAAAACTCAAGCAATCAATATAGATATTTAACAATTTCTACCTATGAATAATAAGTATATAGTTAAAATAGCTCTTTCCACCCTGCTGATTACGTCTGGCGCTTTGATAAGTTACGCAGCCGGAGCCGTAAGGCTTAAGGATGGATCAAGTCTGACATGGCGAGAATTCGTAAATGGAGTGAAAAGTTTAGGGACTCCGCTTACCGCTGCTGAGTTGGATGCCGCCTATAACGCATATATGAACGCACCCTCTATTACTGCGAACGCAAAGCAGACCTATGACAATGCTAAAAAAGCTTTCGATGCTTGTGATAAAGAGTTGACGCCTTTGAAAAATGAAATGGATAGGTGTCAAAAGACATATGATAATTATACCACTGAGTGGAATACGGTTGTTGGTTATCTCGTGGATGATAGAGCCGAGATACGACGGCTTGAAAGTGCTATTTCAACAAATCAGGGATATTATGATAATTGGCCTACAGAAAAGGTCCGCGGATCATTGACATCCGATGCTTCATCTGCAATATCAGACTATCAGTCATTTTATAGTAAATTGAGTTCAAGTTCCAATTTAGTTTACTGCAACGAAGCTGGAACTACTGTCAGGGGTGATATATATCCATCTAAAAGTACAGACACGTATTCCAGAGGTGGGGTTAATTTCGTGGCTAAAACAGTAAGTCAATTTGTATCCCTGTGTAGCGGTAAGAGTGTAATGCTATTGTCTAGTTATTATTGTCATACTCCAACTACAACGCGCGGTAATAATTTACAATTTACCGGAGGTTCTGCTACGTCTATGAGATCCTCCATTACAAGCAAGATAAATACCATGAAAGATTATGATGATAACTATACCTCCGCAACAATTCAGGATGTAAAAAACTATCAGGGTTTTGCAACAAAGGCGGCTTGTTTAACCCAGATTAATAAAGACAAAGCATCTTTGGAGGCTATGAATAAGAGATTAGCGTCAGATGAGGAGTGGAGAGACGCAGTTGGTGCAGATCGTTCTGCTGCGTCTAAAGATCTCAGTAATGCAACATACGCATATAACCGTAAAAAGTCTGAGTGGGATACTCTTAAGAACCAGCTTGATACTGCTTCTGCTAACTATGAAGCGGCTAAAACAGCGGAAGCTAATGCAACTGCCGCCTGGGAAAATGCCCTCAAAAAATCAAATGATTACAAGTATCAGGACGTTACGCTTGATGGGGATGTGGTGGCAGATGTGCAGATAGCGAATTACAATGGTGTGATAAATGGTGGTGGCTATGTAATCACTCCGGGTACAGGAGTTTCCCAGATTTTCTCAAATTTCAGTGGCTCACTGACCAATATTGCAGTGAACGGTTCAATGAACGGAATTAAAGGGAAGGTTCGGAATGTCGCTTATTGGGATGGCAAGAATAAAGCCGGAGGATATTATGACAACAATGGCGCGACAAAAGTATATAAGGATTTGGCCGAACTGGGTTTCAATATTCGTAAACACTTTGGAGTGAATTTCAATAAAACAGGTGCGCTCATATCGCTTACGGAAACAAATAAAGTCGGCAAAGTCTACAAATTGACGATACACAAGGGGCCCATGTGGTATGACGAGGGATATTTCCAGTGTAAATATGAGGGGGGCAAGCGCACTCTGATCAGTGCTGACGAGACACTTGAACTTGATGACAACATTTTCGTTTACTCTGCAACGAGTGATGTGGACGACATAGAGATGCCCAATGTGTTCTACAGCGGAAGTGGCAATGATGGCAGCGATGGTGCATACTTATGCAATAATCTTCTTATCAATTTAAATGCATTCGATTTTTACTGTCCGGTGAACATGACTGCAAAGAATGTGACTGTGCGCGGGGATATAACGCCCAAAAACGGTCGCGCGGGAATATGTCTGCCTTTCTCTCTTAAACAGGAATATTTCCCCTCGGGCACATCCCTATGCTCATTCAATAAAGACACCGGCACATCGTTTGTCTTCACAAAGGTGGCATCGGATGTTCCGGCCAATACTCCAGTGCTGATTTTTTCGAATAAATCTTCGATATCGATGAATTTGTCAGGAGCTAAGATGGTGCATGTAGCCCAAACTCCTGATAATTATAGAGTGACCGGAGGATGCGATAAATCAGATATGAGCAGCAGTTTTGGTTCATATATGGCAGCAGTGTCTTATTTCTTCGATTCGATAGAGAGTAATGGTATGATGGCATATGCACTCAGAAACGGAGTATTCACTCCTATTAACTCGAATATTTTTGGGAATAGTCATGAAGCATATGACGATGAAGACGTTCAATATGGCAGCATGTGTTGTATAAAGCCGTTCCGTATATTTATAGGTACAACAAAAATGTCTCAAACTGAACATGCTATGAGCGCTCCGCGCTATGTCAGCATTGTCGATGAGTTGGGCAACGAGATCTCCAACACCAGCGGTATCGACCTCGTAGAAGCGTCTGCGGTATCGTTCGCGGTGGCCGGAGGTGACGGCGAGATAATCATCACTTCGGATGCAGACTTCGGCATGGTCGATATCTACGACCTGACCGGCCGAATGATCGGCACTATCAATGTATTGGGCGGTGATAACAGAATCGCGGTTCAGAACGGAGTCTACATTTTGGCCGGACAGAAAGTGATGGTCAAATAAATTCGAATTAATTATTGTGTTTTATTATCGTGAAGGGAGGGGTGGCACACCTCGCTCAGGGGAGTTGTCACCCTTCACTTCCTAAAAAATGAGAAAAGAAATGGAATACGAAAGACCCGAACTCGAAGAGATCCCCCTCATAATCGAAGGCTCCTTCCTTCTGGAGACTACAGGTGTTGACAAGGAACCGGAGGAAGGGGGCGGTGATGACTGGGATTAGGTCCTGCGGGACCCGCGCATGTGAAAGGCGTAAATAGTGTTTTAATTATAAGTTCGGGCCCGGCTGCCCCGCGAGAGGTAGCCGGGCTTTGCCATATCGCTATTGTGCGGAAGCCGTAACCATGTACCATGTTACATTTTTGCTGAGATTTTTATTTTAATCTCGCAGATTAAGCTTAATTTTGTACAATCTATAACGTAAATACAAACTCTAACTTAAAGCATATATGTTAAGAAAAATCTTTTTAGCTGCCTGCATCGGCATGACATCTTTGATTGGTTTTTCGCAGTCAGTCGATGAGAAAATTCTCAATGCGATAAATCATTCCGATTGGTTAGGCCTTGATTCAATCTACAATTCAGTGCCTAAAGACTCAATAGATCCTTATCTCGAAATATCCTCTCGTTGTGTTCTTGGTTACCAATTAAATCGCCCGGATGTCTCAATTCCGGCATATCAAGAATTATTCAACACGCAATCGGAAAATCTTGATTTGAATAATATGATTTCATTCGCAGTTATGTTTAGTACGGACTTAAATAAGGTGGGTGAAAATGAATTAGCCGCATCAGCGATAAATCAGGCATTGGATGTAGCCCGACAAGATCTTGATTCTGTCTCGATCGCTAACCTTACAACACGCGCTAACTGGTATTCTGCTCTTGCATCTTATAAACCTTTCCAGATTCAGGTTAACGGAGATAGCGTCGGGAAAGTGCCTTTTGCTATCACTCCTGTAGGTCCGAAGGAAAAGGGTGGCGTTCTTATGCGACTTAGAGAGAGCAAGATAAACGGTGTGCCCGCAGACATTATGTTTGATACCGGATGCACATTCAGTGTTATTTCTCCGGAGATGGCGGAAAAGTATGGCATGATACCTTTGGACGGCACGGAAATTACTGTGAAGGGTCTAGGTGAAAGAGACGCGTATTTTGTTATCGCCAAGGAGTTGCAATTGGGAAATGTTATTGTAAGGGATGTTCCTTTTACTGTCACATCCATATCATCTGGCCATAATGAGGCTGACCAATATGTTAATGATATCAAAATTATTTTGGGCAATGATCTTATGCTTCAACTTAAGGATATAACCCTTGATTTCGAGACTAACAATTTGATAATACCGTCACCTGCATTTATCCCTGTTAGGACCGACGTCAGACCTAATATGTGCTACGCGGATTCAAGGAATTTACTTTGCAAGTGTGAGATTCATGACAATCCTCTGCTGATGCTGATTGACTCCGGCAACACCTCTTATGGAGTTGTTGGTGAAACGTTCTTCGAAAACAACAAGCAGTATGTGTTGGATAATGGGCTCAAGGACACCGTCAGACTGGCAGGTATAGGTGGGGTGAAATATAATGAACGCTATATACTTTCAAATATGAAATTTTCATTGGGAGGACATACTCTGGAAATTCCCAAGATTGACGTAAGAACCAAGAAGGAGATTGGCACGGGTATTGAATGCGAGGGGGGCGTGTTAGGATTGCGCTCTTTTATGCTATTCTCTTTCGTGCGTCTTAATTTTGTTGATTTTGTATTGACAACCGGAGCACCCCGAACTTCTAATATCGAAGCGTTAAATTACATTAAATAGCAATTCTTCAGTCGCTATTTTAATAATTTTGCCATTTATAAAGAGATTTCAAAACCTAATTATATTAATTATATTATGAACAAGTTTCTTAAACGCATCACTGCGGTGCTACTGCTGGCGATGATGCTTCCGCTGTTGGCTTTCGCTCAGGACGACCAAATGACGCAGCCTCTTCCCATCGACCCTGCCGTGAGAATCGGTAAACTCCCCAACGGTCTAACCTACTACATCCGTCACAATGAGTATCCCAAAGGTCAGGCCGACTTCTACTTGGCTCAGAATGTAGGTTCCGCCCTTGAAAAGGACAATCAGCGCGGTCTTGCTCACTTTCTCGAACACATGTGTTTCAACGGTACTACCCATTTCCCCGGTAACGCGATGGATGATTGGATGGAAAGTATCGGCGTGATAAACTTCAACGCTTACACCGGCATCGATGAAACTGTCTACAACATCTCCAGTGTGCCGGTTGCTCGCCAAGCTGTCCAGGACTCATGTCTACTTATCCTCCGCGACTGGGCCAACGATCTTACCCTCGACCCTAAGGAGATCGACAAGGAACGCGCTGTCATACATGAAGAATGGCGCAGATCAATGATTGGCTCGCAGCGTATCGGTGAAAAGATCCTCCCTGATGTCTTCCCCACCTCCAAGTATGGCCATCGTCTTCCCATCGGCACAATGGATGTTGTTGACAACTTCCCTTATCAGGCTCTCCGCGACTATTACGAGGCCTGGTATCGTCCTGATCAGCAGGCTGTCATTGTAGTCGGCGACATCGATGTTGACCGCATCGAAGGCAAAATCAAGGAAATGTTTTCCGATATCGAAATGCCGGCCGATGCCCCCGAACGCATTTTCGAACCTGTACCCGACCATAAGGGTACGCTCTACGGCATCGGCGACGATCCCGAAATGCCCGCTCTCAAGGCTGAAATA
>JAIEAO010000037.1 GCA_029071345.1 Muribaculaceae bacterium
CAATTAAAAAATACAGATTTATATAACAGAACTAAATATAAAATGTTATCTTTGCAAAAGCAAGTTTATTTGCATAAAAACGATTGGGAATTAATAATTTTATAACACCTTAAATAATAAATAATATATATGAGTAAGCCCTACGTTATAGGAATGGATATGGGTGGTACCAATACAGTTTTCGGTATTGTAGATGCCCGTGGTCAGGTAATCGCAAGCGATTCGATCAAAACTCTGAAGCATGACAAGTTTGAAGATTATGTCGTTGATCTTCATAAAGCCGTGAAACGTCTTCTTGAGTCAAACGATGCTGTAAATAAGATCAAAGGTATCGGTATCGGTGCTCCCAACGGTAATTATTACACAGGAGAAATCGTCAAAGCTCCCAACTTGCCCTGGGGCCCCGTTATTCCTCTGGCAGAAGCTATCAGCAAGGCATTCGATGGAATACCGGTAGCTGTTACCAATGATGCAAATGCGGCTGCGCTTGGTGAGATGACTTACGGAGCAGCACGCGGTCTTAAAGATTTCATCATGATTACACTCGGAACAGGAGTCGGATCAGGAATCGTAATCAACGGACAGCTCGTTTATGGTCATGACGGGTTTGCAGGCGAACTTGGTCACATGATCGTAAAACGCACTAACGGGCGTATGTGCGGATGTGGTCGTACAGGATGCCTTGAGGCATATTGCTCTGCAACTGGTGTAGCACGCACAGCCCGTGAATTCCTCGAAATCCGTAAAGATCCGTCTACGTTGAGAGATCTTGAGATTTCTAAGATCACTTCTAAAGATGTTTACGATGCTGCAGTGGCAGGTGATAAACTTGCTAAAGAGATTTTCGAGTATACCGGTACGATACTCGGCGAAGCCATGGCAGATATGACTGTGTTCTCAAGCCCCCAGGCATTCATCCTCTTCGGTGGTCTTACCAAGGCTGGTGAGCTTCTTATGAAACCTATCAAAGAGGCATACGACAAGAACGTACTTCCCATCTTCAAGGGTAAAGCAAAGATCATCCTTTCAGAATTGAAGGAGAGTGATGCTGCCGTGCTCGGTGCTTCAGCATTAGGTTGGGAAGCAAAATACCACTACGAAAGCCCCTCTACCCACTCCGCCTCATCCGAAATTCCGATGATTGTTGAGAAATAAGAAATTCAATAGATAGTTACGATAAAATAGCAACGGGCCTGGTCATCTGATCAGGCCCGCTTTATTTATTTATAAATGTTTTTGAATTTCAGGTGTAGAATTTGCGTTTTTTGTAGATGTGGACGCAGATGAGGATCAGAAGTATGAATCCGAATTTGCCGTGTACGCCGCCGATGGAGGTGTGAAGATGTATTGAAAGCCAATGGACGGTTGCTATGACGGCAGAGATTGTCGTTAGCAATAAGAATACGCACATCCAGGGATGCAAAGGTTTCTTCTTTTTGCGGTCTCTTGATTTGAAGGCGTTTCTCATTATGGTGAAATGAAGATATATGTGCCAGATAATGAAGCCGATGAACAAGCTGCCTATCACTATGTGAGCCCACACCCATATATAGCTGTCAAGTAAATGAGCTTCGAGGCCAATACCTGAAATAAGTATCAGGATTGCAAGTATTAGCAAGCACCAATCACATATCTTGAGTTTGGTAATCTTTTTCATGTCTAAAGAGGAGTAAAAGGGATCAGAAGTGCTTGAGCTCCATGTAGAGCTGGTGGACGGGGAGGCCTATGACGTTGTAGAAGCTACCATTGATCCACTCTACCGCCGCAGAACCAATCCATTCCTGAATACCATAGGATCCGGCTTTGTCAAGGGGCATATAGTTGTCTACATAATACTCAATTTCCTTGTCGGATAATTCGGCAAACTTAACATCGGTCTCTGTGGTGAAACTTTTTCTGCATCTTGATGTCAAAAGGCATACGCCGGTCACTACTTTGTGGGTTTTGCCTGAAAGTTTATGTAGCATCTCGACCGCGTCATCGCGGTGTGCCGGTTTACCGTATATCTGATCTTCAAGAATTACTACTGTATCAGCAGTTATGATGAGGTCATTATCCTTAATTTTGGATAAATAGGCATCTGCTTTCTTGTTGGCAATATATAGAGGCACTTCTGTTTTGACCATATCTTCGGGATAGGACTCGTCGATACCTGATATATTGATAGATGTAAAGGGAATTCTTAGCGTAGAAAGCAATTCTCTACGTCGTGGCGATTTGCTCGCCAGCATCACATTGTATTCTCGTAAGTTATTTAGCATATTTTTTTAGTGATAAGAGATAAGTGATAAGAGATAAGTAGGATCGCGGCATGCTGCTACCGCGACAAACCCCTGTAGACAAACGCTGCCTCTAACTCCTAATTCCTAATTTCTAATTCCTAATTGAGTGAACTACCAGCCGAAAGCCTTGTCATCGGCCATCCATTCCCCGTTAGCTTTAAGCACTTGCTCCACAACGTCCCGGACGCATCCGTAGCCGCCATCAAATCTTGAGATGTAAGATGCAGTTTCTTTTGCTTCCCAAGCGGCATCGTGGGGCGCGCAGGGGAGACCCGCCTTACGCATACATTTCAGGTCGGGAATGTCATCACCCATGTAAATCACTTCCTCCGGATTCAATCCGTTGTCAGAGATCCATTTCTCGAAGATTTCAAGTTTATGCGAGGCTTTTTGGAAAATATCTTTTATCCCTAATGCCGAAAAGCGGTTGAATACGGCCTGAGTATTCCCTCCTGTGATAATTGCCATCTTGTATCCAAGTTTAGATGCAAGCTGAAGGGCATAACCATCCTTTATGTTTGCCATGCGTAGTGGTTCGCCATCTGCCGACATCGGTATCACAGATGGCGAAAGAACTCCATCAACATCGAAAACGAATGCTTTAATCCTGGTGAGGTCGTAGTTAATTGCGCTCATTGCTAAGTAATTAATAATTAATAATTAACAATTTGGTTTATCGGAGTGGGAATCGATAATGGAACAAGAGAGGAGATTGTATATTTCGATAACATCTTGATTCACATTCGAATCTTTAAGGAATTCAAGATGCGAATTAATGGTTTTGGAATCATTGCGTACGGCCGGACCGGTCTGTCCGTCAAAGGGTCTCATTGTATCGGTTTTGTGTAAAGTCTCCTCAAGCAGTGGTCGCAACACATTAAACTCCATGCCGTTATCCTTCAGGATATCATCGGCAATAGCCCAAAGATGATTGGTGAAGTTGCAGGCAAAAACTCCGGCAACGTGCATCGCTCTCCTTTTATGGGAATCGGCTTTATATACCTTCCGGCTTATCATAGATGCAAGCTGTAACAATGTTCCCTCGGCCCGCGCATCAGAACCCTCAATAAAAAACGGGATTTCGTCATATTCCAGTTTTTTATCTTTTGAAAACGTCTGGAATGGATAGAAAACTCCGCATGATTCCGCACGGCCAGCAAAAACTTCGATGGAGGTTGCCCCCGATGTGTGGGCAATTACAGACTTCATTGCCGGGAGTCTGCCGATTATTTCAGCTATAGCATTGTCGCTGACGGATATGATTGTTATATCGGCATCTGTCGCAAGTTCTTCAAGCGTGTGCGGATTTAGCATTGTGACTTTTACACCGGAAACATCCTTAAATGCACGATGTAAGTGTGTGGCTACATTCCCTCTGCCAATAATATTTACTTTCATTCTCTCCATCTTGTCAAGTTAATTGCTCTCCATATCTCTTGTAAGAGTGTCGACAATGCTTATAGGAGAAATAAACCCGCCCGACGAAATCTTACTGAGGTATTCCTGTTCCTGACAAGATATGTTAGGATCATTGAGACGATTGAAGATTTCTATTGCTACGCGCCCCATTGTGTTTCGGAGGTTTATCTCCACGCAGGGATGAATGTTGCCTTCATCCGTAATCATCATGTCGATTCCTACAGGACCTGAGTAATATTGAGTCACATAATTTTCCAGCAAGAGTCTCTGCCTCTCGATTATTGTAGCGAGATTATTACCTTTAAGATGCACATTGCTGTTGGCAAGCAGAAAGCCCACGATCTCTTCCTGAGGTTTGATAATGTTGGCCTGATATTTTCCACGGGGAGAGGTGTAGAATGTAGAGACACCGAGAAACATAGCTTTCCCGTTCGAGCATTGCCATTCGGTAGCAAAGTCAATCTTCTTGGCGTATGCAATTTCACCCATTACGCTTCCTTGCGAATGTATGATTCCGCGAAGCCAAGGCTCTATGTGGCGATATTCAAGGTCCTGCGAATACAGCAATCCGCGTCCTGAACTGCTCCAAGGGGCTTTGAAGAAAACCGGGTCATTGGCTCTCCAGAAGTCAAGCGCCGTTTCGACATCCGTGAATTCATGAGGAATCTCAATCTCATCGTTGCTGATATCTTTCATGTTTGAAAGGAACGGTATCGTCTGCCTACGGTGAGACAATATGCGGATTGTGTTCAGTGCGTTGAGCGAAGGAAGATTTTCCTCATTTACACCGATGTTCAGACACCATTTGCGCAAAGTTTTATTCCATCCCCAAGGATTAAAGTCTACGACTTTATTAGCGGAATTCATAAGATCTACAAATCTTTGCTCTCCGATCACCGTCACATGTTTGGCCTCAAGCAGCCCCTTGAAAGGAATGTTCTTATCAAGCAGGAGCTCACCGTTCTCCTGAATAAGGATCATGTCGCCTTCATCGCAATATAGAGCCGGTAGAAGTGCGAGGCTGTGTTTCATATTCAGTATACTCATCGGAGGGGTATAATTCTCCGAATCCGTAGCCAGCGAATAGTCAGTCTCCGGATTGAACAAATGAACGGTAAGATTCTTAATTGACTGCGACATAACTCTAAACAAAAGAGATGACTTTATAACTGATACTCCTGCGTCGGGAATAGCGGGTAATGCTTTAAAAAAAATATGTCAGGATTCCTGACATATTTTTACAATCTCCTTAATCTTAGGACTCTATGAATCGTCCTCTCCGATTATTAATCGTCAAGATGATCTTTCTGTTTAAGAGGATTTGAGAAATAAAGTTTATGTTCCACATACTCCTGTGTGGCGATCAGGGTGGGCTTCGGAAGTTTCTCGTAGAAACGTGAGATCTCAATCTGCTCTCGGTTTTCAGACACCTCTTCAAGATTATCTGTCGATGCGAACTCCTGAAGTTTACGCTCCAGTTCTTTCTTGAGTTCGATTGAAATCTGATTCGCGCGTTTGCCGATCACGCACACTGTTTCGTAAACATTTCCTGTCTGCTCCGCCATCGCGATCATATCGCGGGTCACGGTGTTAAGCGGGGCGTTGGTTTTCTTATAATCCATAAGTTCTATTATGATTTATGTCGGTTCACAAATTATTCTATATATTTTATAAATTGGCGTGTTTGCTTGCAATCTTGTAAATAGCCTCCGCCTCTTTTTTATGCTTTGAATCAGGATAGTTGTTGATGAAAGAGAAGTATTCGTCGACAACATCGCGGTAACGGTCGGCCTGACGCTCGTTGACACTCTGTTTTGCTTCCTGAAATTTTGATTTGAGGATGAGCATCTCGAAATCCTCCTTATATTTTGAATAAGGATAATCTTTGATGGCGTTTTGAGATACGATGATCGCAGACTCGTAATTATTGCCCATATAGTTTCCGAGGTTGTAATAAAGCTGCGCATTCTGAAGCTCTTTCAGTGTCAACTTATCCTGCATCTCGAATATTGCGTTCTGAGCCACGGTCACTCGGTCGCTCTTGGGGAAGTAATCGAGAAATCCCTGAAGTTCCTCGATAGCTTTCACTGTGTTTGACTGATCGAGCTGGGCCTCGGGAGAATCGAGATAATATCCGTAGCCGCTGTAGAATCGGGCAAGCTCGGCATATTTACCTTTGGGATACCGTGTATAATATGTCTTGAAATGAAGGGCTGAATTCAGATAGTCTTTATTTTCATAATAAGACATAGCCTGAAGAAAAAGAGCCTCCTCACCTTTGGGCCCTCCGCGAAGGGGGGTCACAATCTGTTCGAGAATGGTCGATGCCTGGAGAAATTTTTTCTGCTCGTAAGCTTTCTTGGCGTATTCAAATTTATAGTCTACGTCTTGGCTTTTGAGAACCTTGGTGTATTCACCGCAGGATGCAAGCAGAAATATAAAGGGCAAAAAGTATATCAGTTTTCGCATGTTTTAACATTTCGCTTTGAATTGCAAAGTTAATAAATTTTTTCGGTATTTACTAATAATAGCACAATAAATAAAAAATATTTTATAATTTCATATAAATCTATTAACTTTGCTTATCTCTATCGCCCTTGTACGGCAGATTAAAGGGATCGGAAGAATGGGATGATGACCCACACCGAGATTCGGTCGCTCTGCACCCTCATGTCTATATGGGGTTATGAATGATTCGCCTTTCAAGGCTTTAGCTGTCATCAGTAGCAATAGAGGATAATTATTAAAATCACATTGGTTTGAAAAAGAACAATAACATATCGATGGACTGGGGAAGCAATTTCATTGCCCGTCATCCAGTTCTGGCCAATATCGGAATTATATTGATTATCTCGGTGTTAGGCCTTTATGCGGTATATGTAGCTATAGCACTGTTTACCAAGCACGGACAGAGCGATGAGCTTCCGGGCGTCGAGGGTAAGACTTATACGGAGGCTGTGCAGATTCTGCATGATTACGGATTTAAGGTGGATATCCGCGACTCTCTGTATAGAGAAGATATAAAGCCAGGGCGTGTAATCGAGCAGTTCCCTAAGGCTCATTCACTTGTAAAACCGGGTAGAAAAGTTTTTCTATATATCAATGCCGTTCATCCGCGTGAGGTGGTGCTTGATAATAATCATCCTGTAGGTGAGGCGGCCATGAAAGGAGAGTCGTTCCGATCCGCAATGGCGAAACTTGACGAACTTGGATTCAAGAATGTTAAGGTAGTTAAGGTGTTGGGAACGACTGACCGTGTGGTTAAGGTCACAGCTAACGGTAAACTTGTAAAGAAGATGGAGAAGATTCCTGTCACCGCTTCAATCGTGCTCGAAGTCTCCGACGGCCGCCTTGCTGCGGTGAAAGATTCATTGCAGCTTGAAGAACTGAAGCGGAATTATGAGGAGAATTCCGAATACTACACATCTGAAGAGTCAGAGGAAACTTCTTCATACGAGAATGAAGGTTCGGGAACCGGAGCTGCACCTGAAGAAAATCCTGGATATTTTGATTGAGACTATGGAGGATTTTGAGGAATTTGACCGGGAAGAGTCTAAAGAAGATTCGTTTTACATAGATGAAGACGGAAAGGAATATTATGAGCATTTCCGTTTTGTTGCCGATAAGGGGCAGCAGATGATTCGTGTCGATAAGTTTCTGACCGACAGGATAGAAAAAACATCGCGCAACCGTGTGCAGCAGGCTGCGGATGCAAATTGTGTGCTCGCAAACGGCAAACCTGTGAAGTCGAGCTATAAGGTTAAACCTAACGATGTAATCAGCATCGTGATGGATCGTCCGCGTTATGATTTCGAAATTGTAGCCGAAGATATTCCGCTTGATATTGTATACGAAGACGATCATCTTCTGGTAGTAAATAAGCCTGCTGGTCTTGTGGTGCACCCCGGTCATGGAAATTACAGCGGGACTCTCGTAAATGCACTGGCATATCATTTTAAAGACAATCCGGATTATGATGTGGCTGACCCCCGCATGGGATTGGTGCATCGTATAGATAAAGACACATCGGGTCTGCTCGTTGTGGCAAAGACTCCCGATGCCAAAACCGATCTCGGTCTTCAATTTTTCAACAAGACCACGCGTCGTGAATATGTGGCGATGGTTTGGGGTGATTTCCCTGATAAAAAGGGAACTATAACCGGCAATATTGGGCGCAATCCTAAGAATAAACTGCAAATGGCCGTGCTTTCAGATCCGACGATGGGTAAGCATGCTGTCACGCATTACGAAGTTTTGGAAAGTTTCGGATATGTCAGCATAGTGAAATGTGTGCTTGAGACGGGAAGAACCCATCAGATCCGTGTCCATATGCTCAGTCACGGTCATCCGCTCTTCAACGATGCGAGATATGGAGGTGACAAGATACTGAAAGGTACGACGTTCGCCAAATATCGTCAGTTTGTAGAAAATTGTTTTGCCATTTGTCCGCGTCAGGCACTGCATGCCCGAACGCTTGGTTTCAGGCATCCGGCCACAGGAGAGGAGATGAATTTTGAATGCCCCATCCCGGATGATATGCAAGGGTTATTTGATAAATGGCGAGCATACAAGTCGGCGGAATAAACCTGTGAAAATTTAATTTGTTTAAAAAATAAGGGAATTATAAAACTTATAACCAAAAATTATTATCTTTGTAAATTCCCAAGATATTGAATAGATAAGGAGTCTGTCAAGTCTGCGAAAATATGCGGTATGAGCCTGACTCTAAATTACTAATTATATGAATACTCAAGAATTGGATTTCAGCGACATCGCTCCGTATGATGATTCAGTGTTTCACGATAAAATGGAGCAGTTAGTGAAGGAACCGGGCTTTCTTCACGCTATCAATTACACGATGCCTAAAGACGATGTGCCGGAGCTTATCAAGGAGCTGCTGAAAATCGACAATAAATATGATTTCCAGACAAAGGTGATGTTTCCTTTTCTGGAAATGCTTGCAAAGACCACTACTTCAGGTATCTCTATAGGGGGTATGAAGTATTACAATCCAGGCAAGTGCTATACTTATATCACTAATCACCGTGATATAGTGCTTGATGCATCTTTCCTGAACCTTGCATTCCTGCGCAAGGGGATTCCCACCACTGAAGTGGCTATCGGTAATAATCTGCTGATATTCGATTGGATCACGGATCTTGTGCGCCTCAACAAGAGTTTTATAGTAAAGCGTAACACCGGCTTGCGCGAAGGTCTTGAAGCTGCTAAAAAGCTGTCGGCATATATCCATCATGCCATTCTTGAGAAGCGTGAGTCTGTTTGGATTGCTCAAAGAGAGGGCAGGGCTAAAGATAGTTCGGACCATACGCAGGAATCACTCATTAAGATGCTTGCTATAGGGGGCGAAGGAACATTCCTCGATAAAATCAAGGAGATCAATCTGATGCCGGTTTGTATATCGTACGAATATGATCCCAATGACTATCTGAAAGCCAAAGAGTTCCTGATGCGTAAGCGCGATCCGGGGTTCAAGAAATCGCAGCGTGACGATCTCTTCAGCATGGAAACCGGCCTCCTTCAGTTCAAAGGAAAAGTGCATTTCCAGATGACTCCCCTTATCAATCAGAAAATCAACCAGATAGGAGAATTCAAAGATAACAATACAGCCGCCAAATATGTCGGTATGCTTGTGGATCAGGCCATTCACCGTAGCTATGAGATTTTCCCCATAAACTATGTGGCTTACGATATGCTGCATCATTCCACTCGTTTTGCTTCACATTATACGGAAGAGCAGAAGCAGGAGACAATAAATTATTTCAACCGTCAGCTGGCCAAAGCAGATGTCCCGGATGCTACGCCGGAAGAAAACGAGTATATGCTTGAAATGATGCTTTATATGTATGCAAATCCGTTGAAAAATAAATTGAAAGCCATACTTGGCGGAGCTGAATAAAATTGACTTGCAAAGATCGGGAGATTTGAAATGAGAGGATTTTCAGTATTGAGCATCATTCTGCTATTCGTATGCACCATACTTATAGACTGGGGTGTCTGGTCCACTATCCGGAAATATGCTTCAAAGCGGAAAAAGTTATGGAGCCGGATTTACTCGGCCGTGGCCGTGCTGTCTCTCGCATTGGTGACAGCCATCTGTTGCTGGCGTGGTGATCGCTCCGGAGATTCTCTGACGCTGCTGATGTGGATGCTTTACGTCTATTTCACCATCTATATCCCGAAATTCATATATCTTCTAATTGCCGGAATTGGTTGGATATTCAGTAAATTAGGTAGTAACCGTAAATCCAAAGTCGGATATTTTATCACCATTGCGGGTGCTATAATCGGAGTCTTAGTGTTTATAGCCATGTGGGTCGGTACTTTCTACACACGCCGCCATATTGATGTTGAAAAAGTAGAGCTATTCTCGTCAAAATTGCCCGCTTCATTCGATGGATATAAGATTGTGCAGTTCAGTGATGCTCATGTCGGCACATGGGGTAACGACACGACATTTATTGCTAAGTTGGTTAAGGAAATAAATTCTCTAAATCCGGACTTGGTGGTGTTTACGGGCGACATCGTAAACCGATCTACGGCTGAATTACAGCCTTTTATCTCCACCTTAAGCAAAATAAAGGCTAAAGATGGCGTGATCTCTGTTTTAGGAAATCATGACTATGGCGATTATATGCATTGGAACTCTGAAGAGGATCACATCGCTAATAATCAACTGTTAGCTCAATGGGAAAAAGATATGGGTTGGGATCTTCTAAACAATGATTATCAATATATTACTAACGGCACGGATAGTATTGTGATTATCGGTGTCGAGAATTGGGGAGAACCACCGTTCCATCAATACGGAGAACTTACGGAGTCATATCTGCCTACCGGAAATTCCACTGTAGATTTGAACGATGGCAATTATAAGATTCTTTTATCTCACAATCCGGAACATTGGAACCGTGAGGTCACCAAGATTTCTAATATCAATCTGACTTTAGCGGGGCATACTCACGCCATGCAGACCGAAGTTAATCTCTTCGGTTGGAAGTGGAGTCCGGCAGTGTTCCGTTATCCGCTGTGGGGAGGTTTATATGCCCGTGATCCCAAAGATGGGGAGAAAGCATATCTATATGTGAATATAGGATGCGGAGAAGTCGGGATTCCGGCTCGTTTCGGAGTGGCATATCCCGAGTTGACAGAAATAACTCTTAGACGCGAAAAGTAAATATGATGCCTGTTAATCCGCATAACTCCTCTAATCCACAGCACCCAACGAAAGTTGTGTTAAGTTTCGGTTCAAATTGTGGAGACAGAAAAGATAACGTGCGGAAGGCACTTGATTGGTTGTGCAAAAACTTCTCTGAATCGAAAGTGTCGGAGATTTACGAGACTCCCGAAATTCATGGTGTCGGCAATGCTTATATCAATGCAGTCGGCTCGTGTAGAGTGGATTGCACGTTGGATGAAATGTTAGCCCTTACTAAAGAATACGAGAAAGAAAACGGCCGAGATTCCGCTTGCCGTCAGCGTGGCGATGTACCGATAGACATAGATGTAGTGATATGGAATGAAGAGATAATTCGTCCGCTCGACTATTCCAGCTCCTTCTTCAAAATAGGCTACGCGATGATTACCGAGGATTAGAATTTAGAGGTTCTACGGTATAAGTAAAGTCCGATTGCGAGATAGATAACGTTCGGTATCTCCATTGCGATGAAGGGAGTGGTTAGACCGTTGACTGCAAACGAACTGGTTACTGTGGAGAAAAGAATGTAGCTGAAGCTGAGGGCCAGACCGATACCGATGTTTAGACCCATACCTCCTTTTGATTTCTTAGATGAGAGCGACATACCGATGAGAGTCAGGATAAATGCCGCAGCTGTGGAGGCATATCGTTTCTCACGCTCGATCTCAAAAGACTTAATGTTTGCGACACCACGCATCTTCTGTTTCTCTACATATTCAGAAAGTTGCGGAGTGGTGAGGGTCTCCCAGTCGTTGGCTGCGATCAGGAAGTCCTTTGGCTCAATCGGAATAATAGTGTCAATTGATGCTCCGCGACGGATATTCTCTTTCATACCGTCGAAGTCGCGGATCATATAGTCGCGCACGGTCCAATGATAGTTGCGTGTAGTGTCGTAGACAATGGATGACGCGGTCATTCGCGACACAAGTTCCTTACCTTTGAACTTATCGTAAGAGAAACGGTGGCCTGTCTTATTCACGTTTTCGAATCGCCCGATATAAACCACCTCTCCGGGTCGCGCCATCAGCTGAATATCAATACCTGTCTCAACGCTCTTGTTACGAACATATTTGTTGGTATAGGCAATTCGCTTAACATTGCTCGGAGGAATAATGTAGTTGCTGAGAACAAATGTCAGGGCCGCAATCAGGGCAGCGCCGATCATATAAGGGCGCAGAAGTCTCGAAAAGCTGACACCGCTCGATAGGATCGCGATTATCTCTGAATTTCCCGCCAATTTGGTGGTGAAGAATATTACCGATATGAACACGAAGAGAGGGGAGAGCATATTAGCGAAGTAGGGGAGGAATGAGGCGAAATAGTCAAAGAGCGTCTCTTTGAGGGGCGCGGTGAGGAAGGCATCGAGTTTCTCGGTGATGTCGAACATCGAGATGACTGCGAGAATCAGGATTGTAGCCATGAAATAGGTACCTAAGAATTTCTTAAGTATGAATATGTCAAGTGTCTTCAGTTGGAAAACCGAAGTCAACTTCTTAAGAAATTTACGGATGCCTAATTTCTTCATTGTCAATGCTGTCTGTTTGTCAGAGACGTCTTGTCACTTTCTCCACCATCATCTTCTTCCAACTTGCGAAATCTCCGGCGATGATATGCTGACGTGCCTGTCTTACGAGTTCGAGATAGAAACCGAGATTATGGATAGATGCAATCTGCATCGCTAAAAGTTCTTGGCTCACAAAGAGATGACGCAGGTAGGCCTTGGAATACTCATGATCCACCCAGACCGTGCCGTTGGGATCGATCTCCGAATAATCGTCGGCCCATTTCTTATTGCGCATATTCATGATTCCCTCCGATGTGAAGAGCATACCGTTGCGGCCGTTTCGCGTTGGCATCACGCAATCGAACATATCGACACCGCGGTCTATGCCTTCAAGGATATTGGCAGGAGTTCCGACCCCCATCAGATAGCGTGGCTTGTCCTTGGGCAGGATGTCGTTGACAACCTCGATCATCTCATACATCTTGTCTGTCGGTTCACCGACTGCGAGTCCACCGATGGCATTACCCTCCGCTCCGAGATCTGCAACAAACTTTGCAGATTCGCGGCGAAGCTCGGGATAGACGCAACCCTGCACGATAGGGAAGAACGTCTGCGAATAGCCGTAAAGAGGTTCCGTCTCATTGAAATGCTTCCAACCGCGTTTGAGCCAGCGGTGGGTGAGATCAAGTGATTTACGGGCATAGTTGAAATCGGCAGTTCCGGGTGTACACTCGTCAAGGGCCATCATAATGTCCGATCCGATGATGCGCTGAATATCAACTACACCTTCCGGTGTGAAAAGATGCTTACTGCCGTCTATATGACTTCTGAAATAAGCACCCTCCTCCTTGAGCTTGCGGTTGGCTGAGAGTGAAAACACTTGAAAACCGCCGGAATCTGTCAGGATCGGGCGTTCCCAAGAATTAAACTTATGAAGCCCACCCGCCTTGCGGAGCACGTCGAGCCCCGGGCGGAGGTAAAGGTGATATGTATTGCCGAGAATAATCTTGGCATCGATGTCGTCGCGAAGTTCACGGATATGCACCCCTTTTACGGTTCCGGCCGTTCCTACAGGCATAAAAATAGGAGTAGGAATCACACCGTGAGCGGTAGTAATCTCACCGGCGCGGGCAGAAGAATCGGGTGCTAAAGCGTCAATTTTAAAATTCATGATACAAAATTAGTTCAATCCCCTCAAATTACCAAATTTGAGGGGACGAACGCAAGTTAATATGAGCTTATATGTCGATATGAGCTTTATCTTAGACGAACTTATATGTCAGATCTTAGTCGAGTTTGTGGATTACGAGGCCGGAACGGAGCTTGGGCTCGAACCATGTGGTCTTCGGAGGCATGATGTTGCCGGTGTCGGCGATGTTGATGAGCTGATCCATTGTCACTGGATAGAGGGCGAGGGCCATCTTCATCTCACCGCTGTCAACACGTTTCTGGAGCTCTTCGAGGCCACGGATACCGCCTACGAAGTCGATGCGTTTGTCGCTGCGGAGGTCGGTGATGCCGAGGATGTCGCGGAGGATAAGGTCGCTGGAAACGGTAACGTCAAGTACGCCGATCGGGTCAGAATCATCGAATGTTCCGTGCTTAGCGGTCAACGAATACCATTTGCCGTCGAGATAGAGGGAGAAGTTGTGAAGTGCGTTCGGCCGGTAGATCTCTGTGCCTTTCTCTTCAACCACGAAGTTTTCCTCCAGACGTTTCAGGAATTCCTCAGGAGTGAGACCGTTGAGATCCTTAACCACGCGGTTGTAGTCGATGATGTTAAGGTGAGAAGCCGGGAAAGCTACAGCCATGAAGTAGTTATACTCCTCATCGCCAGTATGGTTCGGATTCTGTTTTGCTTTCTCTGCACCAACGAGAGCGGCTGCAGCCGAGCGGTGATGTCCGTCGGCTATGTAAAGATTCGGAATTTTCTCGAATTCTTTGGTTACAGTCTCTATGGTGTTGTCATCCTCTATCACCCAGAGTGTGTGACCGAAACCGTCGGGAGCTATGAAATCGTACTCAGGTTCGCCGGCAGTTACATCCTTGATGATTTTCTCAAGCACCTCATTGTCGGGGAATGCGAAGAACACGGGCTCGATGTTGGCATTGTTGCATCTAACGTGTTTCATGCGGTCTTCCTCCTTGTCACGGCGTGTGAGCTCATGCTTTTTTATGCGCCCTTCCATATAGTCAGGTACCCAAGCGCCCACTACGAAACCATACTGAGTCCGGCCGTTCATTGTCTGAGCGTAGATATAATAATTCTCCTTTTCGTCCTGAACGAGCCAGCCATTATCCTGGAATTTCTTGAAATTCTCAACAGCTTTGTCATATACATCGGGATGATGCTCGTCAAAACCTATTTCAAAGTCAATCTCAGGTTTGATGATGTGGTAAAGACTCTTGAGGTTTCCTTCAGCTTCAGCGCGTGCTTCCTCGCTGTTGAGAACGTCGTAAGGACGTGAAGCCACTTCTTCCACAAGATGACGGGGTGGACGTACCCCTTTAAACGGTTTGATTCTTGCCATGGTGTTAAAATTTAAGGTTTTTGGGTTTTCTTAGGTTTTCGGGCGCATGTAGAGCATAGCCCGTAAATGTTGACAGATGAAAAAGTAGGGTGAAAGCCTCTGAATCTGAGGCCGGAAAGATAATCGCTAACTTCGGTTCCGTTCACCTCCTTCACGGCTCCGCACTTAAGGCAGATGAGATGAAGGTGCTTGTCTTCTGCAAGTTCGTATACAGCCTGTGTCTCGTTGAGATAATGCTTGCGCAGGATATTACATTCGCAAAGGAGTTCGATAGTGTTGTAGACCGTAGACCGCGACACATGATACTCACCCTCAATATCCTTATACAGCTCGTCGATATCGAAATGCACCTTTTGTTCCAACGCCTTGTCGAGTATTGCAAACCTTTCGGGGGTCTGCCTCATCTTCTTGGATTTTATATAGTTGGCGAACGTCTCCTTGAGATGTTCGCGAAGCGATTGGTCGATTGTTGCACTTTTCATCAGTCAATAATTTATGCAAATATAATAAATATTGCTGACTTTGCAATATTTATTATATTTGCGAGTGAGCAAAGAAAGCATCTGATGCTGTAGTGGAGGTTTCCCAACCTCCGCAATCAATAAAGAAGGAACATTTTTACTCACCATAGAGTGGAAATGACAAAGAACTTTTAAAAGAATTTGAACCGAATAGACAGTAAATGTGTTTAAAAAAGTGAAAAAGAAATATAAACTAAATAATATAAGCTATGAAAAAGTACAGATGTGAAGTATGTGATTGGATCTATGATCCCGAAGTAGGTGACCCTGATGGCGGCATCGCTCCCGGCACCGCGTTTGAAGATATACCCGAAGATTGGGTTTGCCCGATCTGCGGCGTAGGCAAAGATGAATTCGTAGAAATCTAAAATTCAAATAACAATATGACAGCCGAATGGAATTCCCATCCGGCTGTCTTTATTTATATGTGTAGTTCCGGATCAGGTGAGGAGGAGGGTGATGAGGAGGTAGGTGAAGTGGGCGACGATGGCTGCCACGAGTCCGCCGATGGTGTGGGCGAGGATGGCTTTAGGGGTCAGTTCGCGGTAGCCCATTGAGTCAAGCATGGCGGTGTGGGTGCTGAGGTAGCCGCTCCAGCACATTCCGATGGCGGTGAACACTGCGATTGCGTTTCCGTCGATCCATCCCTGTGAGGCGAAGTTGGGTACAAGACCGAGTGCCGCACCGACAGCTCCCAATGCTGTGATGGGGAAGGCTACGAGGTGAGGATCAGAGAATCCGAAGAGCCATTCGAAGATGAAGTTTACTTTTGAAGCAAGCCATGGCAGAAGTTCTATCCCTTCGTAGGCCGCGCCAGAGTAACCATCGGCAGAGGCTGCTCCGAAGGTAAGTATCATTACAAGTGTGGAGATGATGAGAACGCCGGGGATGATTGCGATGCCGACATCCACCCCCATCTTGCCTCCGTCGAGCAGAGAGTTGAGTATGCGGATAAACACCGATTTGGATTTCACTTTATTCTCGATTTCTTCGATTTTATCGGCAGTGAGTGCCACAGCTTCCTCAATTCTATACGATGGGTAAGCCTTGATGATGAACCGTTGCATGAGACGCGTCGAGACTATGCATCCGCAGAATGCACCGAAGAGTCCGACAACCGGCTCGATATAGTAGCCTTGCCCGACCATAAACACCATCACGAGGAGGCCCATGCCGAATGCAGTGCCGAAATTGGTGAGCGATATAAACTGGTATTTCTTGAAATAGCTGCTGAAGCGCTGGTCCTGCGAGAGGGAGATGATTGCGGGGTTATCGCTCAGGAATGTCATTGTAGCTCCAAGCGCGGCTACGCCCGGGAGATTGAACAGAGGTTTCATAAGCGGCCGCAGTATATTCTCAAGCAGCTTTACCACACCGAATTCCACAAATAGGCGTCCGATTGCTCCGGTGACAACACAAATACCCATTAGATAAAATACCGTGTTGAGGAGCAGATCATGGGCGGTATGCATTATGGTGTTGAGCATATTGGGTAAACCCATGATTGAGCCAATATACCAAAACAAGGCGATTACAATAACGAGGCATGGCACTCCCGTAGGGATATACCTGGATATAGAGAATTTTTTCTTTCCCTTTTCGTCGGGAGAGATAGATTTGTCGAGTTCCATGGTCAGTGTTCGGTATCAGTATAAGGTGTTATCGCAATTTCTATAAAAGGTGGTCATCGTAATAATATTCAGGCTTAGCTGAATTATCATGATATGATATGCAAAAATAGTATTTTTTTAAATCGAAACAAATAGTAGAATTTGAAGAAAATTTGGTAATTTTGCATTTAGTGCTGCATTCAAATGGCATTTATCAGCTGTGCCTGATAAATGCGGAGTGTGGCGCGATTCCATAATACCATTGATACACAGTCATGAAGCAAAATCAGACCTTCGGATCTAAATATCTAACGCTACTCGCGCATTTAGGTACGTTACTTACCGTATCTTTCTGGGCCACATCATTTTTAGGGTCTAAAGTGCTTATGGAAAGTGGAGGATTTACCCCTGTAGAGGTGTATGTCTATCGCTTTGTTTTAGCCTACATCCTGCTCCTTATCATCACCATTCGCCAGATTCGAAGTAATTCGTGGCGCGATGAGCTGACGTTTTTTTTAAGCGGTATCTGCAGCGGTTCACTGTATTTTATTACTGAAAATTATGCTTTGCGGCTTACCACGGCAGGCAATGTGTCGCTGTTGGCATCTATTTCACCACTTTTCACCACATTTCTGATGGCATTGGTGTTCAAACAGAAGATCAAATCGGGGGTGCTTATCGGATCTGTAGTTGCCATAATAGGCGTGGGGTGCATTATATTCAGCAACGGTTTAGGTCTGGAACTCCGCCCGCAGGGCGACTTGCTCGCCTTGTCAGCTGCTTTATGCTGGGCCATATATACGATTGCTGTAAGGAGAGTCATACCGCTCTACACCTCACTGTTCATCACCCGTAAACTCTTTTTCTACGGTGTGATCACTGCTCTTCCGCTTCTTTTTATTCAGCATGAACCCTATCATCTGGGTCTGCTCTTTGATATCCATAAGCCTGAATATCTGTTGAATTTATTATTTCTGGTGATATGCTGCTCGGTGGTGGCATATCTTATCTGGAATGAATCGATGAAGATTTTAGGCTCGGTGGTGGCTAACAATTATCTCTATCTTCAGCCTCCGATCACGATGGTGGCCGGCTATTTCCTACTTGGTGAAAAAATATATCTGTTAGGATATGTCGGATGCGCACTGGTGATATTAGGTCTGATAATTTCAGATAAGTGGAAAGGTTCGATATGGTTCAGAAAGAGATAAATTGACGCGAGCGATCTATGGATTATTCATATAAATATAATCTGAACCTGCCTCAGGAGCTGTCTGCTTTTATCGGGCAGGAGTTTTGGATTCTTGAAGATATCGGTCCGGATATGCTGACATCGCTGATGGACCCAGTGAAATTTTCGGCCAACTCATGGATTTTTGTGTATCAAGGTAATTGTGAGGCTGACCTGAACCTGATAAACTATAAGATATCGGGCCCGACGCTGGTAATGGTAGAGAGTTCGCAGATTCTTTATCCTCGATTTGTGAGCCGTGATTTTAAGGCATCGATAATGGTTATGTCAAAAACCTTTCGAGATAATCTCGCTCTGTTTCTTGCTAATTTGCCAATATCTCCGATAATGTCTCGTCATGCCGTAACAGCAATTGATTCCGAGGCGCTTTCGGAGGTGTCAAAGTTATTCGGCGACTGTGGGTCGATCCTGGCTGATAAGGAGAATCCATATCAGGCTCAGGCTCTATTGTTCAGGCTTGTCACATTCATATATAGCACAGCTTATCGTTGGTTTTTGCCCTATATGGAAGAAATAGTCTCTAATCAGGGGCGAATGTCTGATCAGTTCATGATGCTTGCGCAGCGGCATTTTCGTCAGCACCGCTTTCTTGACTTCTATGCTCGGAAACTCGAAGTGAGTCCCAAGCATCTTTCGCGCACTGTCAAGGCTCAGACGGGCTACACGGCCGTGGAGTGGATAGAAAAATTTGTCATTCTGGAGGCCAAAGTGCTTTTGAAGTCTTCCAATCTAAACATTCAGCAGATATCCGACGAATTGAATTTCGCTTCACAATCGTTTTTTGGAAAATACTTCAAAAAACTCACCGGAATGTCGCCTAAAGAATTCCGGAATAGTCAGTAATTATCAAAATTCGATCTTTGCTCACTCGCGAATATAGCAAAAATTGTAAAAAATTTTTGCTATATTTGCAGATGGAAAATTTCTTTTTTCGGAAAACTTTATGTTTTCTGAATATTAAAAAGTTTTCCAAAATGTGAAATTGTAAAAGCTGCAGAGCGCAGCATAAAGATATTTAAAACATAATATGTCTTCTAAAACTTTTACTTACGATGAGGCATACGATGCGTCGCTCAAATATTTCAAAGGCGATGAATTAGCAGCCCGCGTGTGGGCGAGCAAGTATGCATTGAAAGATTCAGATGGTAACCTTTACGAGCAAACTCCCGATGATATGCATCATCGCATCGCATCGGAGATTGCGAGGATAGAGAATAAATATCCCAATCCGATGAGCGAAGAGGAGGTATTCGATCTTCTGAAAGATTTCCGCTACATCGTGCCGCAGGGTAGTCCGATGGCCGGCATCGGCAATAATTTTCAGGTCGGATCGCTTTCCAACTGCTTTGTCATCGGCCTTGATGGTCATCCCGACAGCTATGGCGGTATCATCCGTGTGGATGAAGAGCAGGTGCAGCTTATGAAACGTCGTGGGGGTGTCGGTCATGATCTTTCGCATATTCGCCCGAAAGGGAGCCCGGTCAAGAACTCGGCTCTTACATCGACAGGTCTTGTGCCCTTTATGGAGCGTTATAGCAACAGCACGCGTGAGGTGGCACAGGATGGTCGCCGCGGCGCGTTGATGATGACTGTCAGTATCAAGCATCCCGATGCCGAGAGTTTCATTGATGCCAAAATGACAGAGGGAAAGGTTACCGGAGCCAACGTGTCGGTAAAGATTGATGACGATTTCATGAAATCAGTGGTGACCGGCGAACCTTATAAACAACAATTCCCTATTAAGTCTGACGATCCGCAGGTAATAAAAGAGATTGATGCAAGCAATCTTTGGAATAAGATAGTGCACAACGCGTGGAAGAGTGCGGAACCGGGCGTTCTTTTCTGGGATACGATTCAGAAAGAATCTGTGCCGGATTGCTATTCCGACTTAGGTTTCGAGACCGTATCCACGAATCCCTGCGGTGAGATTCCATTGTGTCCTTACGACAGCTGCCGTCTGGTTGCCATCAACCTTTACAGCTACGTAAAGAATCCGTTTACCGAAAATGCGGAATTTGACTTTGATCTATTCCGCAAACATGTGGGCAAAGCGCAGCGCATAATGGATGACATTATCGATCTCGAAATGGAAAAGATCGATACAATCATCGCTAAAATAGAAAACGATCCGGAAACAGACGAGGTGAAGAGCACCGAGCTGAATCTCTGGAAGAAAATCAGAAGCAAGACTCTCAAAGGTCGCCGAACTGGCTGCGGTACGACAGGTGAAGGTGATATGCTTGCCGCTCTCGGTTACCGCTATGGCACAAAAGAGGCGACCGAATTCTCAACAGAGGTGCACAAGCAGCTTGCGTTGGCTTATTATTCCGCTTCCGTGGATATGGCCGGAGAACGCGGCGCTTTTGAAGTGTTCGATGCCGAACGTGAGAAAAACAATCCTTTCATCTCCCGAATCAAAGATGCTGATCCGGAACTTTACGACAGAATGGTGAAGAATGGTCGTAGGAACATTGCTTGTCTTACGATCGCACCCACAGGCACCACTTCGATCATGACCCAGACATCATCCGGCATCGAGCCTGTGTTCCTGCCTGTCTACAAACGTAAGCGCAAAGTCAATCCTTCTGATGAGAATGTGCGCATCGACTTCGTAGATGAGGTGGGAGACGCTTTTGAAGAGTATATCGTTTACCATCATAAATTCCTTGACTGGATGAAGGTCAACGGTATCGAGAAGAAAGACAATATGACCTCGGAAGAGATTGCCGAACTCGTGAAAAAATCACCATATTATAAAGCCACCAGCAACGATGTAGACTGGATGGAGAAGGTGAGAATGCAGGGTGCGGTTCAGAAATGGGTGGACCATTCGATCAGCGTCACCATCAATCTCCCCTCAGATGTGTCGGAGGAATTGGTAGGAAATCTCTATGTGGAAGCATGGAAGGCCGGTTGCAAAGGATGCACAGTTTACCGTGATGGCTCACGCAATAATGTTCTCGCCGCTGTAACTCCGGAAAAGGAGAAGGCTAAACTTATCGCTCATGCGGAGCATATAGTGAAACGACCGCTTGAACTTGATGCGGACGTTGTGCGTTTTCAAAATAACAAAGAGAAATGGATTGCGTTTGTGGGCCTCGTAGACGGTAAACCCTACGAAATCTTTACCGGTCTGGCTGATGATGAGGATGGAATTTTCTGTCCGAAGAGTGTGAACAGCGGAAAGATTATCAAGGCAATGGATTCTGACGGCAAAAAGCGTTATGATTTCCAGTTTATCAACAAGCGCGGATATAAAACCACGATCGAGGGCTTGAGCGAAAAGTTCAATCCCGAATTCTGGAACTACGCGAAGCTGATTTCCGGAGTGTTGCGTTACGGCATGCCTATTGATCAGGTGTTGAAACTTGTAGGCGGTCTCGAACTTGACTCCACCAACATCAACACATGGAAAAACGGTGTGGAACGCGCTCTTAAGAAATATCTGCCCAACGGCACTGCCGCCACCGGTCAGAAATGTCCTAAGTGCGGTGCCGAGACCCTTATTTATCAGGAGGGTTGCCTGATCTGCACCACATGCGGAAACTCAAAATGCGGATAAATCATATTAATAGATAAAGATATGAAGATAACCTTAAATATCAACTACCATACCCACTGGGGAGAGTCTCTTTTTGTCTGCGGCAATATCCCCGAGCTTGGTAACGGAGATGCCCGGAAGGCAGCGGAGATGAACCTGTCGAATCCCGGGTCGTGGAGTCTTGAAATGAATCTCAAGCGAGATCCGGGTAAATTTGATTATTGGTTTATTGTCAAGGCCACCGACAAGGAATGGCGATTTGAATGGGGAGAGCCGCATCACTTCGTGGGCGGAAAAGGTATAGATACTTACCGCATATTCTCCTCATGGCAGGATATGCCCACTGACAAGCCTTTCTATTCCTCGGCATTTATCGATGGTATGCTTCGCCGTCCTTTCCGCGATCAGCCTCTTGCTATGGTTCCCGGCAGCGTCAACGTGCGCATATCCGCTCCAATGATCGAGCCTGATGAGGTACTCGCTATTTCGGGAGAGGGTGATGCGCTCGGCAACTGGGATCCGGGGCGTGCGAAGATCATGAACGACGCCAACTATCCTGTTTGGGAAATCAATCTGCCGCTGAGCAAGCTGAAAGTGCCGTTCCAATATAAGTTCCTTGTGCTTGATAAGGCCACTCGCGCGGTCAAAGGTTGGGAATATATCAACAACCGCGTTTATGGCATTTTTGAGAGCGATATGAAGGAGCAGGTGGTGATCGAGGGTCTTCGTTTCGCAAATCCGAAAGAGAATTGGAAAGGTGCCGGCACTGCAATTCCGGTCTTCTCGATCCGTTCGGAAGCAGATTTCGGAGTCGGTGATTTTGTTGATATCAAGAAGATGGTAGACTGGTGCGCTATGACAGGACAGAAGATACTCCAGATTCTTCCGATCAACGATACAACCATGACCGAAACATGGGTTGACTCATATCCATATAAAGCAAACTCCACTTTTGCGCTTCATCCGATGTATCTCAATCTTTGGGAGGTGGGTACGCTGACTGACGCAAAACGGCGCGAATATTTTTATGAACTTGCCCGCGAACTTAACGATCTCAAGCAGATTGACTATGAGCGTGTGAATAACGGTAAGAAAGAGTATCTCACCGAGATATATGCCGAACAGGGAGCCAACACTCGCAGGCGCAAGGATTACAAGGAATTTGTGGCCCATAACGAGTATTGGCTTAAGCCATATGCAGCTTGGTGTGTGCTTAGGCAACTATATAACACTCCCGACAATACTCTCTGGGGAGAGTATGCCGTATATGATGCCGATAAAGTCGAGAAGTTGCATACAGATCGTAAAGATGAATTTGATTATCATTATTATGTGCAATATCATCTCGACCGTCAGCTTCGTGATGCACGCGATTATGCTCATAGCAAAGGTGTTGTGCTCAAAGGCGACATACCAATCGGCATCAGCCGTTTCAGTGCCGACGCATGGGTAACCCCGGAACTGTTCAACATGAACACACAGGCGGGTGCTCCGCCGGATGATTTTTCTGTCTTGGGCCAGAACTGGGGATTCCCGACCTATAACTGGGATGAGATGGCTAAAGATGGATTCCAATGGTGGAAAAACCGTTTCCGCAAGATGGCGGAATACTTCGATGCTTACCGAATAGACCATATCCTCGGATTCTTCCGTATATGGGAGATTCCAATGGATGCTCTTCACGGTCTGTTAGGATATTTCAACCCGGCGTTACCGTTCAGCCCCGAGGAGTTGCGCAATAACTATGACTTCTGGATAGACGCCGATGTAATGACTCATCCGTTGATACTCGAATGGATGCTCACCGATTTCTTCGGCGATATGGTAGAGGAGGTGAAAGAGAAATTTCTTGACAGAATCGGCGGAGACCGTTATTGTCTTAAAGAATTTGTCAATACTCAGGCTAAAGTGGCTGATTATTTCGCCGCTCAGGAGAAGAATGAGAAAAATGAACGTCTCTGCAATGCGCTTCTTGGCATAATCGATGACGTGCTCTTTATCGAAGATCCGTATCACAAAGGGCATTATCATCCGCGCATCTCGGCGCAGTATACTTATCAATATCGTGTATTGTCGGATTATGCAAAGTGGAATTTCAACCGGCTCTATACTGATTTCTTCTATCATCGTCATAATGACTTCTGGTATGGAAAGGCAATGTGGAAACTTCCGCCGTTGCTTGATGCGACCTCGATGCTCACCTGTGCGGAAGACCTCGGTATGATTCCGGCTTGCGTGCCTGATGTGATGAACCGCCTTGAGATTCTTGCCCTCGAAATTCAGAGAATGCCCAAAGATCCCGGCGTTGATTTCGGCGATACATGGCATTATCCGTATTATTCCGTGTGCACGACTTCTACGCATGATATGTCTGGTATCAGAGGATGGTGGGAGAGCGATCCGGAAACTACGGCCAAGTTCTATCACAATGTGCTCCATGAAAGCGGCGACGCTCCTTTCTATGCAGAGCCGTGGATTTGTGATAAGATTGTGGATCTGCATTTGAAGTCGCCTTCGATGCTCTGCATCCTTCCTCTGCAGGATTGGCTTTCTACTGACGGTCAGCTTCGCCGCGAGAATCCGCATGACGAGCAGATCAATGTGCCGGCAAATCCCCGACACTATTGGCGTTACCGTATGCATCTCACAGTAGAAAATCTGTTAAGACAGGATAATTTCAATTCGGCGATGAAACTCCGGATTGCTGAGTCTAAAAGATAATGAGAAAAATTTTAACTCTCACTGCTACAGTATTGCTGACCCTGCTCTCGAATCTTGAGGGCAGGGCCTGCACTTCTGCAATAATCTCTGCGGAAATGAATCCATACGGTCGTCCGATATTATGGAAACACCGCGATACGAGCACCATCGATAATAAAGTCGAATTCGTTGCCGAGAAGCCGGGTGAATTTTCGTATGTGGCACTGTTTAACGCCGGTGACAAAGACCTTAAGGAGGCATGGATGGGTATGAACGAGGCAGGATTTGCTGTCATGAATACCGCATCTTACAATATCAAGGATGACAAGGTGCCGGAAAGCGGTATGGATAAGGAGGGATTGGTTATGACTATCGCTCTCAAGACCTGTCGCACGGTTGATGATTTCGCAAAACTGCTTGAGTCCCTTCCTCGTCCGATGGGGGTGGAGGCAAATTTTGGTGTTATCGACGCTACCGGTAACGGAGCATATTTTGAAACCAACAATCATTCATATAAGCGATTCGACCTTAAGGATGCTGAAGATGGCGTTCTTGTCCGCACCAATTATAGCCATTCGGGTAGACCTAACGAAGGTTATGGGCATATCCGGAAGGCCAATGCGTGTCATCTTCTGGCTCCATACATTGAGAAGAAGAACATCACCCCTGAAGTTTTGACCGAAGAGTTGAGTCGCACCTTTTATCATGACGGAATGAAGCGCGATTTGACTCTGAATCATACCAAATCAACTTTAGACGAGGACTTTATACCACGTTATAAATCGACTGCAACAGTGGCGATAGAAGGTTGCAAACCGGTATCGGATGTTAACGCCGTTACCCCGGAATTCGTTAAAGATGAGTATGTGATGTGGACCGGTCTCGGTTATCCTCCGTGCGCAGAGATTCGTGGTGTCATGTGCAGCGAAGATGGTGTTGATACTGACCAACGAGGTTCATTGTCAAACGGTCATTCGCCATTGGCGGATAAGGCCCGCGCGATGCGCGATAAGATCTTTACATCTTCCAAAGATGGCAAGAAGAAATATGTCAATATCGACCGACTTTACAATAAGGAAGAATCGGGCTACACGCAGATAATTAAGAAGGTAAACGAGGAAAATTATAAGAAAGTCCGCGAAAGACGTGACGGCAAAGGGAAGTGATATCGGCTTGCTCGGTTCTGCCCGAATAAGGATGGGGAGGGCTGAATTTTGCTCTGTAATGTTTCGGTTATGGGGTGGAAAAGCCGTTGTCATATTGTCGTTGCTGTTGGCGATCTCTTTAGTGCTCGGCATTTGGTTAGATCTTCGGTTTTTCATAATCACCCTGATGGTAATATTCATCGTCTGCCCGATGATATTGGGTTTTATGTATTACTATTATGGGTTGGGGGAGAGGTGCTACTTCAACGTCACCGATCACACCTTAGAGTTTGAAGAGAGGGGAATAAAGATTAATATGTATTTCCCTGAGTTCATGGACGATGAGGAGAGCGGGGATAAAGAAAAAGAGGAGCGATGTGTGGAGAAAAGTATCGACTATAGTCTGCTACATCGCTATCTCGTAAGACGCAACAGTGTAATCTTTCCGTTGGGAGAGGGAAAAATAGATGGATTTTTGTGGCTGCCTGAGAATGCGTTTGAGACATCTGAAGAATTCGCATCGGCAGTTAAACAACTTTCCTCAAAGATCAAATAATTAGTTACATGGGAATAGTTAAAAAGAATAAGAAATATTGCTTTGTAATGGATATGGAAGTTCGCGACTATGAGCTTGACTGCGAACAGATTGTGAATAATGCCAATTATCTTCATTACATGGAGCATACGCGCCATAAATTCTGTCAGGCTGCCGGTGTTTCATTCAATTCCATGCACGAAGCGGGTGTGGACGCTGTGGTTAGAAAGGTCGAGATTGAGTATCTGACTCCGCTGCGTGGTGGCGACACTTTCATGAGCGGATTAAGATTGGAACGAAAAGGGGCACGATTCATTTTCTATCAGGATATCGTAAGGTCTGACGGAGAGCTTTGCGTGGAGGGCGTGGTGACTATCGTTATCCTCAAGGATGGCAAACTCTCGCGTGGTGACGAACTCGCTGAGGTCTTCAAATCCTACATTTCGTAAAAGACTAACCATTAACTATTAACTAAAAACTGATGGAAGAAGTAATATATAAGATTGCATTGGGTATGATCCCCCGTGTCACAGCCGATGTCGTGAGACGTATGGAAGACACCGGTATTACTCTCGAGGACTTCTTCCGTCTTGACATACTCTCCCTCTCCGATGCTTTAGGGCTTAATAGTAAGACCGGATTCCGCAGTGCCGACCGCGAGGCCGCGTTACAGAGAGCTAAGACGGAATATGAATTTGTAAAACGACATAATATCAAGGTGCTATCTCTGACATCTGATGATTATCCATGGCTCTTGAGTGAGATTCCCGATGCCCCTGTAACTCTCTATATGTTAGGAGATACGGATTTGAATGCTAAAGAATCTGTAAGTGTAGTCGGCACGCGTCGCTTCACTCAGTACGGATTGGATTTTACCCGAAATCTTGTTGAGGATTTAGGTGCTTATTTCCCGGAATTGTTGGTGGTTAGCGGATTGGCATACGGGGTGGATGCCAGCGCGCATACAGCAGCGTTAGATCACGGATTGCCTACGGTTGGCGTTGTCGCACATGGACTCGACACAATTTATCCGGCCGCTCATCGCGATCTTGCCCGTAAGATCCTTCACGCCGGAGGAGCATTAATTTCAGAATATCCTTCAAAAGAGACACCTTTCCGCGCTCGGTTTCTCGAAAGAAACCGTATTGTGGCCGGACTTAGTCAACTTACCGTCGTGGTGGAATCACCGCTAAAAGGAGGAGCGATGAGCACGGCTACATACGCTTTCAACTATAACCGCGATGTAATGGCAGTGCCCGGACGTGTCTCGGATGAGACGAGCGCCGGATGCAACCATCTGATAAGAAAAGAGAAAGCCCATCTGTTGACTGCCGCAGCAGATATCATAGAGCTAATGAACTGGGAACCGATGGGTGCGAAGGTCACCCCGAAACAGCGCAACCTCTTCCCCGAACTCGAGGGCTTACCTCGTAAAATAGTGGAGAATCTGAAATTTGAGGCAAATCCCATACCCGTCGATGTGCTTCACAATCAGCTCAACGTCCGCATATCCGAACTAATGTCCGCCCTCACCGAACTCGAATTCGACGGTATCATCGTCCGCCACCCCGGCAACCGCTACTCCCTCCCTTAAATTTCTATACTCAGTGTAGAAACACTTCAATATAATGACAGAAATGGAAATAATACAAAAAACATATTGTAGTGATAACCTTTTATCAGAGATTAAAGGTTATATAGACCGAACTAAGTCGCAAGTTGCTGTTACTGTAAACTCTGCGATGACTTTAATGTATTGGCACATTGGAGACAGTATTAATCGTGAAATTATTGGAGGGCATAGGGCAGCGTATGGGAAACAGATTGTTGCAACTTTGTCAAAAGAGTTGACTGAACAATATGGAGGTCGCGAATTTTCAGAGCGTAACTTATGGAGAATGATGCAGTTTTCATCAAAATTTCCGGATTTACAAATTGTGACACCACTGGTGTCACAATTGTCATGGTCACATTTTCTGCAAGTTATGCCATTAGAGGATGATTTAGCCCGTAACTTTTATCTTACGATGGCTGCAGACCAACGATGGTCGAAACGAACACTGAAAGCCAAAATAGATGGGATGCTATATGAACGCACAGCAATTGCCAAACAACCTGAAGAATTAATACGCCATGATTTAGATGAACTTCGGGATGAGCGGAAAATTACTCCTGACCTCATATTTCAAGATCCCTATTTCCTCGATTTTCTGGGTTTGCAGGGAAATTATTCCGAGAAAGAACTTGAAAGTGCTATTGTTTCCGACCTTGAACGCTTTCTTACAGAGTTTGGTAATGATTTTGCCTTCATGGCCCGACAAAAGAGAATCACTTTAGATAATGAAGATTATTATATTGATCTATTGATTTATCATCGCCGGCTTCGCTGTCTTGTTGCCATAGATCTTAAACTGGGTAGATTTCAGGCTGCTTATAAAGGCCAAATGGAGCTTTATTTGCGTTGGCTCGAAAAATATGACATGGTTGCCGGTGAGAATAAACCTATAGGCCTTATTCTATGTGCCGGTAAAAACGAAGAGCATGTAGAACTGATGCATTTAAGCGATAGCAATATACGTATTGCCGAATATCTTACAAAACTTCCAGATCGCAAACTCATAGAACAGAAATTACAACAAGCAATCGAGCGGGCACGTAACCGTTTGAATAATCAATAGATTGGTTTGTTGTGAGTTAATGTCTGCCCTCACCGAACTCGAATTCGACGGCGTCATCGTCCGCCACCCCGGCAACCGCTACTCCCTCCCCTAAATATAATTTACATTAAGAAAGAGTGTACCAAAATCAAATTTTGATACACTCTCGTAATATGAATAT
This sequence comes from Muribaculaceae bacterium, assembly GCA_029071345.1. GTDB lineage: Bacteria > Bacteroidota > Bacteroidia > Bacteroidales > Muribaculaceae > Lepagella. The sequence continues at coordinate 29,095 of JAIEAO010000037.1, forward strand.
ATAGCCTAATAATATTCTTACTATATCATTTTTTAATATCGACTATATTGTGTTATTAGTTGCAATAAGGGTTGTTGATTGATACATCTATGGAATCAATCTTAATGTCATAAGCTCCTTCCGGTAAAGATAAAGTTCCACTAAGATCAACTTTACCAGATTGATATCCAGCTATATTACCTGTCCATCGAGAATCATATAACGTTAAAGATTTTCTTCCTTTATTCACTACTTTCCCTCCATCATAAGGAGATGTATGAGATGTTTTCCACTCGTAGTTAACTATTACCTTAATAGAAGCTGATTGCAGCGGTTTGGAGTGTCCGTTAGTTATAACAAGATTACCACTCAAATGTGAACCAGAGTTCGAGATATAAGCAGTTCCTTCCAAATATGAATCTGTGCCTGGAATCTTACAAGTTCCATACCCCTCGTAAGCAAAAGCACTTACTGAAGCTACGAGTAAGGTAAATAACAATATTAATCTTTTCATAATTATAGTCAGAAAGCGTGATTAATTCTTTGTAATCCAACCCTCACCATTACAATCGCGACAGGTGACTTTAACTACATTATATCCTTTCCAGTCACATACTCCACAGCCGTTACCCTGACAGTTTGAACATACTTCTCGGCCATCTACTTTTCCGGTTCCTTTACAAGGTTTGCATCGTACGCGAATCTTTACGTCATCATGATGATCACACTCTGAGTCATGTGAACATACTGATGTCATTCCGAGGGAGATGTAATGGTCATGGATCTCAGGTATGCTCTCTTGGGTTTCAGGTTTGATATCATTCTCCGAACGATATTTTCTACCTTCTTGCCATCCGTCAACGAAACTGTCCATGTTTTCTACGGCTGACTTGCTACTGGTGCTTGCCATCGCGAATCCGGCAAAGGCTAAAAGACAAAAAGCCTGAGAAATTTTGATAATTTTTTTCGTCTTCATAAATATTAGTGATTTAGTTTACTTATCGATGCAAAATTAAATATAAGTGAGCTATATGGCTTTATGATAGGCGTATATAAAATCCTACGAAACCGTCAATTATTTTTACACTCTTCTTCCGTTTCGCATTCGTATAGGGAATCTGAATAGTATTTAAAAAAATCTATAGATAAGGCTCGGGAGATAAGTAGGAGTAATTCGGTATTGATAGAAGTCTGGCGAAAAATATAATAGATGTTAGAGCGCTCACAATTTATCTTGCGAGCCAACCATGTCGGTGTGCGTTCTTGATTTCGCAACTCATCCTCTATTAACTTACCAATATTCACCATATCTCTATATTATTCTGAGCTGTCTATTAATGGACTTTGGAAAAATATTATGAAGATTGTTTATTAAATATTGCTACAATAATAAGAGTTAGGATATAAGTGGCGATATCTAATAAATCAAAGGTTCCTCTTATTATCTTACAATATTGTAGAAGTTCTAAACAAAACGGTAATAGAATACTGACTATTGAAATAAAGCGACACCAACCTCCAAGCTTTAGAAATGGAAGTTGTAATATAAGAAGTGCAGCGTACCAAAGAGCATCCGGCAAGCAATACATAATCCAATATATTATTATATTATTGCTAATATTCAGTGTGTTAGGTGATGCAATATGTAATTTATCCAGAACATCTTTATTAATCCAAGATAAAAATAAGGTATCTTGTCTAAACATTACATATATTGCTGTTCCCCCCAATAAGAGTACCAGGGATAATATAATTCTCCGAAAGTCAAAATATGAATTTGGCTGTATTAGCCGCATTTTGCTGAAATCAATAATGTATTGGTCAAACAGCTCAACGACCGCAATAAATTAAAAGAGGCGCGAGCTGCTACGCCACGCCTTTAGATGAAGGTGGTAGGAATACCTTTGAGAATAGATGTGGAAATAACAGCTCTACGCCATACGATGCAGAGCATTACGACCTCTCTTGTTCTCGATGGTAAGTTTCCTACGCTTTTCATCTACAAGCAGAAGACATAACGCCTCTTATTGAATATGTATTGAATTAACGCATATTAATTCATCTGCAAATTTACAAAATATTTTAGATTATACAAGTATGATATGTGCCCCTGTAGGTTTATTAAACATACAGGGGCAGAATCAAACAATAGTTATATTGTTTACTATGTAGCTAAATACCACAGAACTCCTGATTGCATGAACTTGTACTTGAAATCAGATCTTCCTGATGTAACTGTCCTAATTGGAGGAGTAAAAGTCTGATCATTGGTTGAGTATATCCATATCACCCCGTCAGAATCGTATGCAAAATAGAATTTCTCTTGTTTCCCTTCACGGGGGTTGTCAGGATTGGTTACAGCCATGCCCCAATGAGTCGGATTCGCGGGTCTTGATGCTGAGATAGTTGGAACATCAGTGTTAAATCCTGCTTCTGATGCAATGCTGATTGCAGATGCGCCCAATAGTAAGGCACTAATTAAAAATAATTTTTTCATACCTATTAATTACAAAGTGATTAAAAGATGTTGCAAAATTATTTTTATCAAATATTATCAGCAATAAAAGGGCGTAAATAGAATTTACGAATCCGTATAATAATTATACGGTAAAATTTATAACATTTCAATTGATATAGAAGGTGCAAAGCCGAGACTTTACACCTTCTATATCAATGGCAAATTTGGTTTTAGAATCTTTCGAGGACGGTTTCGACAAGCTTCTTTACTTTCGGTTTGTAGTCAGTGTTGGCGTTGTTGAGTCGACGCTCTGCGATGATGCAGCAGACTGTCATTGCGCGGTGACCTAACAGTTTGGAAAGACCTTGCAGGCAGGCGGACTCCATTTCGAAGTTGGTGATCGGTCTACCGTTGTAGCGGAAGCTTTCAATCTTCTCGTTGAGGTTGGGGTCTGCCAATTTAAGGCGAACCATACGACCCTGCGGGGCGTAGAAACCTACGGCTGCTATCGTGTAACCGCGAACCATATCATCACGTCCGATCTTTTCAACCAGCGATGCATCGGCATCAGCAGTATAGGGGGCTGCCCATGACGCGGACCACTGGGTATGCTTGCAGAACTCGCGTTCAAATTCAAGATCACACACTTTGTCGCGATCAGCATAGAAATTCAGGATACCGTCAAAGCCCATTCCTTTCTCGGCAATCACGAAATCGCCGATGTGCAGGTCTTCCTGAAGAGAACCTGACGTACCGATACGAACGATATTGAGCGTACGATGTTCGGGTTTCACCTGACGGGTCTTGAAATCGATATTGGCGAGTGCATCAAGTTCGGTAAGAACGATCTCGATATTGTCCGGCCCGATGCCGTGTGAGATAGCCATAATCGGCTTACCCTTATATGTGCCTCCGATAGCATGAAATTCGCGGGAAGAAACGTTGTAATCAACTGTGTCGAAATAACTTGCCACCATATCAACTCGGCCCGGATCACCGACAAAGATGATATTGTCGCGGATCTGATCCGGTTTAAGATGGATGTGAAAAACGCTTCCGTCATCATTGATAATCAACTCGGAAGGGGGTATAATTCTTGAATCTGACATAATTTTATGAGTATTAATAATTCGTAGTATTATAGGTCGGAGCATTATTAGCCCCGATACATAATAAACGCACCAGACGATAAAAAGATTAAAAACCTGCCGATAAACACAATTTTAATTGTAAATACGGATTCGTAAGAAACTGATAAAATAATATTTGATAGGAATTAACAATAAAAATTTGGATAAACGATATAAAAGTATTAATTTTGCACGCTATCAAAAACGACTGAGGAAAGATGCCGGAGTGGTCGATCGGGACGGTCTCGAAAACCGTTGTACTCTTACGGGTACCGAGGGTTCGAATCCCTCTCTTTCCGCTTAAAGCTCTGAATTTCAGAGCTTTTTTATTTTAGAGAACTCGTCATAAGGATAAATGCCGGGTCAATGTAAAAAACGGGTTGAAATGTTAAAAATCCGTATGCCGCAAAGCGGCATGACAGCATAGGCCACTGTGAGGAAGTCGCGAAGCGACGACGATGCTGTGGTTGATATGATATCTCCCTTATAAATAGCCGCGTAGCGGTTATACTAACCCCTCCTTTGAATGTTGAACCGCTATGCGGCTCAGAAATATGGGAAGACTCGGAAACCCCGGTTTCTTCGCCACAATAGTGGCTTCATAGTGGTTAGACCGTATATGATTGCACAGTTCATGGATGATTTAACTACCGAATTCTCACATTAACCCGGTATTGTTTTATTTTTAGTTTATCAAAATTGTAATTATAGCTTAAAATTCAACTATTATTGCTATATTTGCAGTCTAATAGTTTAATATTAAGCTATGGATGATAATGTTTATATGCTTGCAGACGGTGAAATCTGCCGCCGAATTGGCAAAAAAATAAGGCAATTACGATTGCGTCAGAACATAACTCAAATGTCGCTCGCTGAGCAATCGCAGATTTCCGTGTCCTCGGTCAAGAAGATAGAAAATGGTGAAATAGGCTCTTTCGATTCCTTAATGAGGGTGTTACGAATCTTGGGTGAACTTGATATATTCTCTCCTCTATTGAAAGAGGAAGAGATGAGTCCTAATGAATATCTTGAATTTGTTGAGGCAAACAAGAAGAAGCAGCGGAAAAGAGCAAAATCCACGGTCAATACCACAACACTAATTAATCAGGAAGAATCAGAATGGTAATATGATAATCTGGAATCCGTGGCATGGGTGCCATAAGGTGAGCGAAGGGTGCGAGCATTGCTATATGTATTTTCTCGACAGCAAGCGCGGTCTGGATACGTCTCATGTTTTCCGTACGGAGAATTTCGATCTGCCTGTTAAGCGCAGGCGCGATGGTAATTTCAAACTGCCGTCGGGTATGACGCTCTATGTCGGGTTGTCTACTGACTTCTTTGTCGAAGAGGCGGATCAGTGGCGAGATGAGGCTTGGGGTATCATACGTCAGCGGCCGGATATCTTTTTCAGGTTGCTTACTAAACGTGCTCATCGTTTTGCCGAGTGTCTGCCTAAAGATTGGGGCGAAGGTTATGAAAACGTAATGCTTAACGTAACTGCCGAAAACCAGGCACGCGCTGATGAGAGGATACCTATTCTTCTCAATACCCGGGCTAAACATCGGGGATTTATGGCTGCTCCCTTTATCGGGAGTATCGATGCTGAGAAATATTTGCAGACAGGAAAAATTGAGGAGGTGCTTTGTGGAGGAGAAAATTACGACGGGGCGCGCCCATGCCATTACGAGTGGGTCAAACAACTCAGCAACCAATGCCGTAAATTTGACGTGACATTCAATTTCATTGAGACCGGAACGGTATTTGTGAAGGATGGCAAGACATACCGCATTCCGAACAAGCGTGTGCAAAGTCATCAGGCTTTCTTATCTGGTTTAAGTTATCAAGGTCGTAAAGTTCCCCGTAGGCTAAGGATGTCGGAAGGCTCACTCTTCGGCGCAGACATCATCGCACCCGAACCCTTTTTTCGAGATCACTGCGCCACCTGCGGTAGCCGACTGACTTGCAACGGGTGCAGCAATTGCAAGGCGTGTGAAAGACAAGAAGAATTGTAGCATCTATGCAACTTTAGGAGGGGGAGGGGTGTTTGAATTGTATGAACGGACTGATTTTAGGATTACTGCTTCCCTTTGCGGGGACTACTCTCGGAGCTGCTTGTGTCTTTCTGATGAAGAAGGAGATCGCGCCGTTGCTGCAAAAGACTCTGACAGGTTTTGCAGCCGGTGTGATGGTGGCCGCATCTGTCTGGTCGCTGCTGATACCATCTATTGAAATGACCGGAAAGGAGGGGATTGCGAGTGTGGCGCCTGCGATTGTCGGGTTTCTTGCCGGTATATTCTTTTTGCTGCTGCTCGACCTAATCGTGCCTCACCAGCATTTGGATAATGGTCCGAGTGAAGGGCCTAAATCGCACTTGTCCAAGACGGCTAAGTTGGTCTTCGCTATCACATTGCATAATCTCCCTGAGGGTATGGCAGTAGGCGTAGCTCTTGCCGGAGCTATGGAGAATAATTCTTATATGTCGATGGCCGGTGCGGTAGCCTTATCGATCGGTATTGCGATCCAGAACTTTCCCGAAGGAGCCATCGTATCGATGCCTCTGCGCAGTGCGGGCAATTCAAGACGGAAGTCGTTTGCAATGGGTACGCTTAGCGGTGTCGTAGAGCCGGTGGGGGCGATAGTGACAATTCTGCTCGCTTCGTTTGTGTTGCCGATACTCCCTTACCTGCTTGCTTTCGCGGCCGGTGCTATGATTTATGTCGTGGTCGAGGAGTTGATACCGGAGACTCAGGAGGGTAAGCATTCCAACATGGGTACGATAGGTTTTGCCATCGGATTCGCGCTTATGATGACCCTTGATGTCGTACTTGGGTAGTAAAAGTGATAAGAATATTATTCGGGGTAGATCATACGGCGGGTGGCTCCTCCGTCGACCACTATGTCCGCGCCGTTGATGAAATTGTTGTCGGGAGCGGCGAGAAATAGCGCGACTCTCGCGATGTCTTCGGGCTCACCCACGCGTCGCGAGGGATGATGCAGCAGGTCTTCCGCCCTCAACGGTTCTTCGGCTACGTTGATCCATCCGGGTGAGATGCTATTAACCGTAATCCCATATTCTGACAGCGACATCATAAGCGCATGAGTCAGGGATGAAAGACCACCTTTTGATGCTGTGTATGCCTCCGTGGAAATCTCGCTCTGCAGATGACGCGTGGAGGAAACAATCACCATGCGTCCGCCGAAGGGATTGGGGAGAGGAAGGGAGCTTCGGTGAGTGGCCCATAATTTAGCCAATATGAAAGCCGGGGTCAGGTTAATGTCGAGAACACGCTTGAAATCTTCAATCGAACATTCCGTAATCGGTTTGAAGTCACCGACACCGGCATTGCTTATGATAATGTCAATGTCGAGCCACGCTTTGATAAGATTGTCGAAGGCTGACTGTAAGGCTTCAGAATCAGACACGTCTACTTGATAGAATCTTACTCCCTCTTCATTAGCCAGTTTTTCTCCGGCCTCCATATCGCGGTCGAACACCGCTACCTTGCAGTCTGCTTTCAGAAATGCTCGCGCTATTGCCAAACCTATGCCATGTGCGCCTCCTGTAACCAATACGCGTCGCGGAGGGAAAGGGATATGAAGATAACCCTTTTTCATCGGAGCGGACCCGGGGCGGTTTGATGTCTTATAATTTTGCAAACGTCCGTTGCGCATATCTTCCATTCGTCGTTCGAGGTAGTTGTCGGCCATAGTTTCAATTAGGAGTGAGGAATTAGGAGTTAGGAATGATTGTGCAAAATTAGGAAGATTTGGTCTAATTTCAAAAGATAGGAGCGACATTTGCCCGTCAAATGTCGTTTTGGGCAGTTGCAAGCAACAGCCCCTCCGTTTTGCTGAATAATTAGAACTTTTGAA
>JAIEAO010000038.1 GCA_029071345.1 Muribaculaceae bacterium
AATGGAGAATATCACCCGAAATGTCCATTAGTGATTTTTAGAGACATTTTCATCACTCAAAATGTCCATTAGGTCCACGTTTGCATTAGGAATTGCCGAATTCGGTATGATGGGAATTTTAGGTAATGTGGCTAAAGGTGTCGGGGTGTCGATTGTAAAAGCAGGCAATCTTATATCACTCTATTCCTTGGGTGTAGCCGTCGGGGCACCACTGCTCCTCCTGTTTAGAAACTCCCCGTTAAAGCGGCTCATGCTCATACTCTGCGCAGTAATCTTCATCGGCAACTTAGCGGCATCACCCTCACCATCTTATTCAATATTGCTATGCTCCCGATTCCTGTCAGGATTGCCCCACGGTGCCTATTTCGGAGCCGGAGCCATAGTCTGCTCGCGACTTGCAAAAGAGAATGCCGGAGCTCAGGCGGTGGCAGTGATGGTGGGCGGAATGACAATTGCCAATCTGCTTGGCGTTCCGCTCGCAACGATGATAAGCAACATCCTGAGCTGGAGAATGGTGTTCGGAGGAGTTGCATTGACAGGCTTTCTGGCATTTGTTTTCATCAAGATATGGGTGCCATACATCAAACCGCTTCCAAAATCAAACATCAAGGGCCAATTCAAATTCCTCGGCAAACCGGCACCATGGCTGATATACGCAGGAGTCTTTTTCGGACAAGCAAGTATCTACTGCTGGTTAAGCTACATAGACCCAATCATGACAGAGGTAACCCACATCTCACCCTCCGCCATGACATGGGTAATGATGCTTGCAGGCACCGGCATGGTAGTCGGCAATGCACTCGCCGGTAAATTAGCCGACAAATACGGCGTGTCGCTCATCACCGGATCACTCTCCGCATCCATGCTTATCGTAATGCCACTGCTCTACTTTGCAGCACCATATAAACTGCCATCTCTGATACTGATGTTTATCGCCACAGCAGGACTATTCGGTATAGGCGGTCCACTCCAATACCTCATTGTGAAATACGCCAAAGGAGGCGAAATGCTCGGAGGAGCAGGTATTCAAATCGCCTTTAACGTCTCAAACGCCATATCGGCCGCCGTAGGAGGCCTTGCGATACACCACGGATTCGGACTCGCATCTCCGGCACTCGTCGGCATACCCTTCGCCGCAATCGGAGCAACGTCGCTTTTCCTCCTCCATCGAAAATACGACAACAACCAAACTCACCCCGAAAAGCACTGAACCAACCTCCGGCCGCCCCATCAAATTGACCCTCAACCCGATGAAACCGCTTTCACCCCGGTCACAAAAAAAGAACACGCCGGCACCTTACCGGATAAAAGAATCCGTAGAGAGCAGAGAAAGTAGAGTTAGGAATAGAGACAGATTCGTTTTTCGATTTAATGTTTGTTTCAATGTAGATTCTTTTTAATCGTTTTGAAAATTCGTTTCAATTGAAAAATTGAGAAAAACTTGCTGCAATCAAAAAAAATCACTATCTTTGCACACAAATTCGGGGCGTAGCGCAGTCCGGTTAGCGCACCTGCTTTGGGAGCAGGGGGTCGAAGGTTCGAATCCTTTCACCCCGACAGACAACGGTCGGCAACCCCGACAGACATATATTGATGCCCGGGCAACCCAATCCGTCCAATAATGGAAAAACAGACTAATAGACTGTGGAAACATGAAAAGGAAGAGGGGGAGCTTAGGGAAAAGCCCAGGTGGCGGAATGGTAGACGCGCTCGTTTCAGGTGCGAGTGCTGCGAGGCGTGCAGGTTCGAGTCCTGTTCTGGGCACAATATGATATTGCAAGTAATTGAAATTCAGTTACTTGCAATATTTAGTTTCAGCCCGTGTCAACGCAATGTCAACCAACCTCGCGCCCACACCCCATTTCAACCGAAATAAACCACCCTACACCAACCTGAATAAATCGAATTTGAATTATTTAACTTATATTAATATAGTTCCATGGCAACAGAACTTAACCAGCGTTTTTTTGAATGGCTGAAAGAGCAACCAAATATAGCAGAACCAAGTGCATACTCATATTCAACTCCCTATTTCAATAGAGCATGTAAAATATGGAATGAATCAAAGTCTCAGTTGACGCCATTGAAGGATTCGTTAGCTCTAATGATAGATGAAGCGAACTATCGAAACGCTATTGAACAAGTTCTGTTGACTTTGGAAGATTGTATTCTTAATAAAGTCAAGACCGGGGAAATAAAAAAGACATCTGGAGATAATATAAGAACTTCTCTTCATCATTTTCAAGAGTTTGTTGATTCTCTACGTAGTTCCACAGGGGTCAAATCTTCTCCATCTATTTCTCAAATGCTTCCGACTCCGAAAGAGATCGTTGAAGAAATTGAAGAAGATGACTACGATATCGAGATCTTGCGAAAGAAGTTTCAAGCTAGAATTGCAAGCGGTCAAAGAAGAGAATTTCCAGCTCGTGTATTAAATTCTATATTAAAAAAGGTAACTTCAGATAGTTGGATTCAGAAGTCAATTGAAAAATTTTCAATACTTACTGAGGGCGGAGTGCATTCGCTTAAAGGAATTGATAGATTTAAAGTCAAAAATGGAATACTGTACGTACGTCCAGTAGTCTATCGATATAGCCCTCTTGTAAATAGAGGGATGGGAGTGATTGACTCCAATGGTTTTGTCAAGGTCTTAGGATACCATGCCGATGGATCAATACAACCTTTTAAAGTAGACATGCGGCCCGATGGATCCATAGATTTTGGTTCAATTTCCATTGACCATTCTCCAGCTATCTCTCTTGTTATGGCAACTGGTAAATATCCTGAGTTCGACAAGATAAATAAAGGTCAAGAGTGTGATCCGACTAAATTATTAAAGGAATTTGAGCATATTAACTCTATTACTTCATACATTCTTATGGAACGTAGTGAAAATTCTTCAAAAGGAAACAGATGGTAAATCGGAAATATGTATAGTGCCACTTCAAAATCAAATTATTAAATGGAACATTTAAATAGAGTAGTAAAGTGGAAGCTTATACTTCCATGGGGAAAACCACTTCGTTTCCATTTCCAGATTGTTCCCGCTAACGATGATTTAGAATGGGACGTGAATATTCCATCTTCAACCACTGATTTACTTGGATTGTTGCAGGATACTTTTTATGTAACTCATTGGTTGAATATTCTTGAAGAGAACTACAATTTGATTACAAAGGAGGAACTTGATGAAAGAGATAATTATTGGTATATTTTTATATGGGTTTGGTAC
>JAIEAO010000039.1 GCA_029071345.1 Muribaculaceae bacterium
GAGTGTAAGAAGCTCACGAACCTGCTTGAGGTTAGCATCCTGCACGAGTGCAGTGTGGTCGAGGTTTCTTTTACGCTTTTTGCTCTTCTTTGTCAGGATGTGGCTGTGATAAGCGTGTTTCCTTTTGATTTTCCCTGTGCCGGTGAGTGCGAAACGCTTTTTCGCAGCGGCATTGGTCTTTACTTTAGGCATTTTTTTGAAAATTTAGTTGTTTAAAAATTTACCTCGGCACTGGGTGCCTACGGTCTCTATTTATTCACCGTCTTATTTAACGGCATTTCTCTCCATTTATTGCAGGAATCGTAAATTTTTCTTAAAATTCCCACCTTTCCCGTGTTGAGAACTTCAGCTCTCAATCGAGGTTAAGCTATTCAGTCTTCGCTTTCGGGTTCTTTTTCAGAAGCACCCTTTTTACCCTCTTTCTTCCCCTCCTCTTTCTTTACGGGGGCTTTAAGGGGAGTGAGCATGATGGTCATGCGTTTTCCTTCGAGCACGGGCATCATCTCTACTTTTCCGAATTCCTCAAGGTCGTTGGCAAATCGAAGCAGCAGCACTTCTCCCTGCTCTTTGAAGAGGATGGAGCGACCGCGGAAGAAGACGTAAGCCTTTACTTTCGAGCCCTCTTTGAGGAAGCCCTGAGCGTGCTTGAGCTTGAAGTTATAGTCGTGGTCGTCGGTCTGGGGTCCGAAACGGATCTCCTTCACCACCACCTTCGCAGCTTTGGCTTTCTGCTCTTTCTGACGCTTCTTCTGCTGATAGAGGAATTTCTGATAGTCGAGAATCCTGCATACAGGGGGCTCGGCATTGGGAGAGATCTCGATGAGGTCAAGCTCCATTTCCTCTGCCAGACGGCGCGCTTTCTCGATAGGATATATACCCTGCTCCACGTTGTCGCCGACGAGGCGCACCTCGCGGGCGCGGATATATTCGTTGATCGTATACGGGTCGCGGCTGTTACGCTCGTTGCCGCGGCGCGGACGCTGACCGGGGCGGCCGCTCGGGCCTCCACCTCCCATGGGTTTGCGCGGGCCGCTGAATTGTGGTTTTTTCTCCATTAAATGGTTTTAAAGTTATTATTTTAAGGTCTTAGGCGTTAGGCTTTAGGTTTTAGTTAATAGTTTTAGTTCTAATTTTCCGAGATCAATCAGGATTATCCGGATAAATCTCGATTAATCCAATCATCTAATGCCTAAAGCCTAAAATCTAAAGCCTTTATTTTTCTGTCATCTTCGCCACTTCGGCGTTGATTTCGTCTGCAAAGTTAATGATTTTCATCGTACCTTTATCACCTTCGCCCTGTTTTCTTACAGAAACTTCGCCATTTTGAGCTTCTTTTTCACCCACAATCAGCAGATAGGGGATTTTCTTAAGCTCGTTGTCGCGGATTTTCTTACCGATTTTCTCGTTTCTGTCGTCTACCACGGCGCGCACATCGTGCTTGTCAAGCTCTTTGACCACCTCATAGGCATAGTCGTTGAACTTCTCGCTGATCGGGAGCACCACGCACTGCTCGGGGATGAGCCAGAGGGGGAGCTTGCCGGCGGTATGCTCGAGAAGCACAGCCACGAAGCGTTCCATCGAGCCGAAGGGGGCGCGGTGGATCATCACCGGACGATGCTTCTGGTTATCCTTGCCGGTGTACTCGAGGCCGAAACGTTCGGGAAGGTTATAGTCCACCTGAATTGTTCCGAGCTGCCAGCGACGACCGATGGCGTCTTTCACCATGAAGTCGAGTTTCGGACCGTAGAACGCGGCCTCACCCTCAACCTGACGGGCGTTGAGACCTTTCTCGGCGCAGGCCTCGATGATGGCGTTCTCGGCAAGATGCCAGTTTTCGTCTGATCCGATATATTTCTCCTTATTCTTGGGGTCGCGGAGCGAGATCTGCACCTCGAAGTCCTTGAAGTCAAGAGCGCGGAAGATATAAAGGATAATATCCATCACTTTCAGGAACTCATCTTTGATCTGCTCGGGAGCGCAGAAGAGGTGAGCATCGTCCTGAGTAAATCCGCGCACGCGGGTAAGACCGTGAAGCTCGCCGCTCTGCTCGTAGCGGTAAACGGTGCCGAACTCAGCGAAACGCAGGGGAAGATCGCGGTAAGAACGCGGCGCAGCCCTGTAGATTTCACAGTGGTGGGGGCAGTTCATCGGCTTGAGCATATATTCCTCACCTTCCTGAGGGGTCTTGATGGGCTGGAACGAATCCTTACCATACTTAGCCCAGTGGCCGGAGGTGACATAAAGCTGCTTGTTGCCGATATGGGGAGTGATCACCTGAAGGTAACCGTATTGTTTCTGAATCTTGCGCAGGAACTGTTCGAGACGGTCGCGGAGAGCGGCACCTTTGGGGAGCCACAACGGCAGACCCTGACCCACGGTAGAGGAGAATGCGAAAAGCTCCATCTCCTTGCCGAGCTTGCGGTGGTCGCGTTTCTTAGCCTCCTCAAGCAGAGCGAGATACTCATCGAGCATCTTCTTCTTGGGGAATGACACGCCGTAAACGCGCACGAGCTGGTCGCGCTTCTCATCGCCACGCCAGTAAGCGCCGGCGAGCGAGAGGATCTTCACAGCCTTGATGGGGGCTGTGGAAGGAAGGTGCGGGCCGCGGCAGAGATCAGTGAAGTCACCCTGAGTGTAGGTGGTGATATGTCCGTCTTCAAGTTCGCTGATAAGTTCGCATTTGTAGGTCTCGCCGCGGTCGCCGAACATCTTAAGAGCGTCGGCTTTGGCGATATCCTTGCGCACGATATCCTCTTTCTTGGCCACGAGCTCCATCATCTTCTTCTCGATCTTCGGGAAGTCTTCAGATGTGATCTTATGCTCTCCGGGGTCGATATCGTAATAGAAACCGTTTTCGATAGCCGGGCCGATACCGAACTTCACACCGGGGTAAAGCTCCTGAAGAGCCTCGGCAAGAAGGTGAGCCGACGAGTGCCAGAATGCGTGCTTTCCTTCGGGAGAATCCCATTTGAAAAGCTCGATTGAAGCGTCTTCATCGATAGGACGCGAAATATCCCATTCCTCGCCGTTAACTTTTGCGGCAAGCACGTCGGCAGCGAAGCGGGGGCTGATTCCCTCGGCAACTGCAAAGGGGGTCACACCCTTTTCAAACTGCTTGACGCTGCCATCGGGGAAAGTTATATTAATCATACTAATATATTGTTTTCTAAACAGTTATACATAACTAACAGGAGATTCCACGGGGAAATCTCCATAATCGATGCAAAGATACAAATTTTTGTCGGATTACGCAATATTTATTTCATGCGTTTCAACAGGTTATAGCTGGGCAAAATCCCGAGTTCTCCGGCTTTGCTGAGATCGGCGAATGCAAATCGCTTATTGCCGATGTGCAGATAGGTGATCCCGCGGTTGAAATATGCGCTGCCGAACGATGGGTCGAGCTTTATGGCCTCGGAATAACATTGCAATGCCGAGGTGTAATCGCCATTCTCATAATAGATGTTACCCTTGTTGAGCCATGCATATACAAGACGTGGATTCAGGCGGAGGGCATTGTCGTAATCCGCAAGCACCTCAGCCATATCGCGTTGCATCTCTCTCTGGCGCAACGCGGCGGCAGCCGGATTTTCGCTGTCGACAGTTTCGGCGGGGTTGCGCAGCGCATTATAACGTGCCGACGCCCGGCCGATATAGGCCATCGTGAAACCGGGGTCGCGCTCTATCGCGCGGCCGAAAGCTACGACCGCCGCCTGATAATCTTTCAGCATAGCGCGGATCACGCCGAGGGCCAGATAATCTGCCGCGCGTGCGTTTCCACCCTTCACGATACCTTCGTAATAATCCGCACGGCTGAAGAGATTCTGCATAGCCGTCTCATCCATCGGCCTGAGTCCGGCGCAGAGATACACGCGGTCGCTGATATATTGACGCTGGTTGAAGTCGTCGAGCTCGCGGAAATAGTTGGAGGTAGACTTCAATGTCACGGGCGAATCGAGGAGCGACAACGAATAGGACGGCTCCGGCTCCACACTCAAATCGCGATCCTGCACACGCCCCTTGATCTTCTCGTTATACGACAGCTGCGGCTGATCTTTCGCACCCCCTACCGTCACAAGCTGATTGAAGCGGTTCATCACCTCCATCTCGTCCTCATCCTCATTGTAAGTTTCATTATCCATGCGAGTCTTTCCCGAAGCAATGACCGGGCGGTCGAGCGGGTTCTTCTCCGGGTTGGCGACATAGCGGCTCACAAGCTCATCGCCGGTATGCGCCTGCTGCATGGCCGCGCGCATATTGCCCATGTCGCGATATACCTCCGCCTTAGCGTAATACGCGGGATAGAAGCGAGGATATTTCCGCGTTATGACATCCAGGTCCTCCAGAGCCTCGCGATGATTGCCGCGTTCCATATTCACCAGACCCAAGTTATAGCGGGCATGGAAATTGTCGGGCTCATATTGCAGCACCTTCTTCAGATCCTCGGCCGCGCGATTGAGGTCTTTCACCTCATAACGCAGCAGCGCGCGGTTAAAGAGCGCGGCGGTGTTATAAGGTTCGAGCTCAAGAGTATAGTTATAATCCGACATCGCGCCGAAATAATCATCCTGATTATAACGGAGATAAGCGCGGTTGATATAAAGATCGGCCTCCTGAGGCTTGAGACGGATGGCCGCATCCAGATCGGCCGAGGCCTCCGCCCAACGCTTCTGATCGGCATAAATGCCGCTGCGTATCAGAAGAGGATTTACCTGAATGCGGGAGATCTCTATCGACTTGTCAAGATCGGCAAGCGCACCGACAGTGTCGCCGTTGAGAACTCGCATCCGTCCGCGCGCGGCATAGCCGTCTTCAAATTTCGGATATATCCTCAGCAGAACCTCGAAAGTCTTCTCCGCGTCATCTTTACGTTTCAGTTCTGTCTGCGCCAGCGCCTTGTAGAAGAGGAAATATTTCTCTTCAGGGTTATATTGCAGACCCGCATCGTAATCATGGACCGCGAGAGAATCCTTACCCATATTCTGGCGCGCGAACCCCCGGACCTTATAAGCTTCTGTCTTGAATTTATTGCGCTCCAGAGCGAGTGTACAATCCTCCTCCGCGCCTTTGTAATCCTCCAGATATAGTTTGGCAAGCGCCCTGAAAAAATAAGGATCCGAAAGATATGGCTTGGCCTTGATGGCTTGATTGAAATACTGGATGGAGAGCATGTAGTCTTCCATCGACAGGACATTGCGGCCGATGTTGAGCACCTGCTCTGCATTGATCTGTGCCCTCACCGGGAGTGAACAAACAACTATTGCAGTCACCAAAGCTATGGAGACCGCCATGTGAGAAAGTATATTATGAATTTTCGTTTTCAATTCTGTTAATTCAGTTCTGTACTGCAAAATTAGAATAATTTCGCGAGTCAGCAAAAAGCGAACGTCGGCCAAAGGCAGGTGCGCGGTGCCGAAGACATTTTGACTGAGCGCAAAGTTACAAAATTATTGATAATTTCCACTCCTATAAACAATATATAAATGCCACTCGTTAAGATTTTATAACGTATATATGTAAAAATGATAAGACATTGATCTTAACTATCGCTTAGATTATGGAAAAAGAGAGAATAGTCATTATCGGCGGTGGCTTTGCGGGCCTTAATCTCGCGAAGCATCTCGATCCGTCGAAATTCGAAATAAGCCTTGTTGACCGCAACAATTTTCACTGCTTCCCACCACTGTTCTATCAGATCGCATCTTCCGGACTGGTGAGCGCGAATATATGCTTCCCGTTCCGCAAGGAATTCAAGAAGCTGAAGAACACTTCATATCACATGGGACATGTGAAACAGATCGACCTTGAAGCCAAGACTGTGCATACAAGCTACGAGACCTTACCTTACGACCGGCTCGTGATCGCCGCCGGCTCAACCAACAATTATTTCGGCATGGACAATCTTGGCGAGGAGACTTTCGGCATCAAGACCGTGGCTCAGGCGGCAAATACACGCGATGAGATTCTCGACCGTCTGGAGCGAGGGGCCATGTGCAAGGATAAGGAACGCCGCCGTCAGCTTCTCTCTTTCCTTGTGGTCGGCGGCGGACCATCGGGAGTGGAGATCGCCGGAGCAATCGGCGAGATGAAGAAATATATCTTAAAAAAGGAATATCCGGAACTGGAGCAGGATGACGTAACCGTAACGCTGATCGAAGGAGCACCGACTCTTTTAGGTGCGATGAGCCGGAAATCGCGCGACAAAGCGAAGAAGGATCTTGAGAACCTGATGGTGAACGTCAGACTCAACACTGCCCTCAAGAGCTACCAGGATAAGTATGTCACCTTTGCCGACGGGCACAAGGAGTATTACGAGACCCTGATCTGGACCGCCGGCGTGAAGGGCGAACCTATGCCGGGCATCCCTGCAGAGTCGATCGGCAGAGGCAACCGTATCATCGTTGATGAATACAACCGCGTGAAGGGGTGCAAGGATGTAATGGCTATCGGCGACATCGCGCTGATGCAATGCGAAGATTATCCCAACGGACACCCGCAGATGGCTCAGCCTGCAATCCAGCAGGCGGCAAATCTCGCACACAATTTAAACCATGGGGCATTTACGCGGTCTTTTAAATATAATGATAAGGGATCAATGGCCACCATCGGCAAGAATCGCGCCGTGGCGGACATCAAAGGCTTCTCTTTCTCAGGATTTTTCGCCTGGCTTACGTGGCTCTTTATCCACCTTATCTCAATCTTGGGAATGCGCAATAAACTGAGCGTGATGGTCAACTGGTTCTGGAACTACATCTTCTACAGCACCTCGCTCCGTCTGCTGCTGCGGCCCACAAAATTCCCTCTGCGAAAGCACTGGGGAGACTGACGCTTCGCGTAAGTATAAAGTATAAAGGATGAAGTATGAAGTAATTTCTGAAAACTGAAAACTTCTCACTGAAAACTATAATAAATATGAACACAAAGAAATACATATTGGCAACCGTCGGCGTGGCGATGATGGTGTCGCTCGGCAGCTGCAGCTTTATCGATCAGATGACCAAAGGTAAATCATCTTCCAAAGATACGACCACAGCTGCAACAAATAATAAGGAGACCTCTTCAAAAAAGACAAATTCGAAAGATGTGAGTCAGGAGGCGGTTCTTCCCCGCGACCGCGAACAGATAGCCGTACACAAGGAGCTACGCACCTACACCCCCGAGGAGATTTCACGCGGTGTGGTGAAAGGAGACTGGGCAATCGAACAGGTAAACGGCAAAACCGCTATCGGTGAGAAAGCTCCGTACCTGAAGTTCTCCCCCTCGGAGAAGCGTTTCTATGGCAACAACGGCTGCAATTCGATAACCGGCGCATACACCTACAACCCCGCCGACAGCACGATGAATTTCGGGAATATTGCCTCAACAATGATGATGTGCGGCAAGGAGGGTATTACGGATTATGAAATCAATGCCGCTCTCGATGCCACCCGCTCATATACATGGACCGAAAAGAATGGCGACTATTATCTTCACCTTCTCGACAGCTCAAAGCGTGAGGTCATGACACTGATGCATCAGAATTTCGACTTCCTCAACGGGTCATGGAATGTAACGATGATCGACGACACTCCGATCGACAACCCGGATGTGCAGCTCGTGATTGATGTGGATGAGAATAAAATTCATGGCAACACCGGATGTAACATCCTCAACGGCGCGATGGAAACCGACATGGACGCAGCCAACTCGATCTCATTTAATTCGATAATCACCACCCGCATGGCCTGCCCCCCGGGCGATAAGACGGAGACCGAATTTATCGTGGCGCTTGAGGAGGCATCGACTGCCAAACCTATCAGCGCTACAGAAGTGCTCCTCTTCGACAGCATGGGCAATCAGGTGCTGAAACTTGTGAGACAGAAATAATACGTAATGCCGGCACTCCGTGACGGCAAACTTTTTCGCAGCCACGGAGTGTCTGCGTTACTGATAATTAGAAAACTGAAAACTTAGATGGCTGAAGAAAGAATAGATAAATGGCTCTGGGCGATGCGAATCTTCAAGACTCGCACCATCGCCACGGACGCCTGCAAAAAAGGACGCGTAACGATGGGTGGCAATCCCGTGAAACCCTCGCGCGCCATAAAAGAGGGTGACATCATCGATGTCAAGAAACCGCCGATCACATATACATTCCGCGTAAAGGCCGTAACGGGCAACCGTCTCGGCGCAAAGTTAGTGCCGGATTATCTTGAGAACATCACACCGCAGTCGCAGTACGACCTGCTGGAGATGAGCCGGATATCAGGATTCGTCGACAGGCGCAAAGGCCTCGGCCGACCCACGAAACGCGACAGCCGCGAACTCTCCCGCTTCAAAGAGGAAACCTTCACGGCCGACGACTTCTTCCTCGACTGGGAAGACGACGATGACGATTAATTATACATAATAAAACTCACTCTAAGACGTTAGTAATGTGAGAAAACTCTGCTAAATAAATTATGAATGCAACCATATCAATGGATGGGCTTTGGACCATTGTTGATTCATTGTCCACAAAAAATAAAAAATGGCTCGTAAACCGATTACTTGCGTCTTTATCTTCCTCCAATGAGTCGAAAGAAGAGATGATTGCTGTCGGAATTGACAAGTCCATAAAAGAAATGAAAGCCGGCAACACATTGCCTTTAGATAGTCTATGGTCTCAACTATAACTTTCGAGTACACTCCGGAATTTTTAAAATCGGCCAAAGTCTTATCCAAACGATACAAATCGTTTGCCGATGATTTAAAGACCTTATGCCAAGATATAACCGCCAATCCGGAATTAGGAGAGGACTTAGGAAATGGAGTCAGAAAATTAAGGATGGCGATTAAATCAAAAGGAAAAGGAAAGAGAGCAGGAGCCAGGGTGATATCGTTATCTGCGATGATAGACGATAATAATGCAAAAATAACATTTCTATATGTCTATGATAAAAGTGATATGGCGAACATCTCAGACAATAAGATAAAGCAAATCATCAAAGACAACTTCAATAACTAAAAAATACGATCCCCGGTGAACGTAGTCAAAACGTCACCGGGGATTTTCATTATATCATTATATCCTTAAACTCCTAATTCCTAACTTCTAACTCCTAATTGTTGAAGTGAGTCATAGCGAAGTCGGGGCCGGAGAGGCAGAAGGCTTTCACGGCTTCCGATGCCTTCTTCAGCACTTCCGGCATCTTCGCCATCTCTTCAGGCGGGAATTTGCCTAAGACATAGTCGATCTGCCCACCTTTCGGAAAATCGTTACCCACACCGAAGCGTAGGCGCGCGTATGCCTGCGTACCCAATTCGGAGGCGATATTCTTCAGTCCGTTGTGACCCGCATCCGAACCCTGCTTACGCATACGGATAGCGCCAAACGGAAGCGCGATGTCGTCGACGATCACCAGCAGATTCTCCAACGGAAGTTTCTCCTTATTCATCCAATATCTCACGGCCACACCGCTTAGGTTCATATAAGTTGAGGGCTTGAGCAGCAGCAGTTCGCAGTTCTTCACCCTGATCTTGGCCATATCGCCGTAACGGCATGAGGTGAACGGCACTCCGGCCTCCTCCGCCATATAGTCGCCGACCATAAAGCCGGCGTTATGGCGAGTGCGCACATATTCCGGACCGATATTCCCCAGACAGGTTATCAGAAATCTCTTCATATCTTTATCTTCTTCAGCGGCTTCCCGCTTCTTTCCGAATCCAAATATTTTCCACATAATAGTTGAGGGTTGAGAGAAGTAGGGTCGCAGCATGCCGCGACCGCGTCGACCACCCGGAGACAAACAATGAACTTAGGATTAAACAATGTCTATAATTCCTAACTCCTCATTCCTAACTCCTAACTAAACGAAAGTCACCCTTCCCCGAAGGGAAAGGTGGCTTTGTAATGATTGCTGATTGCCGATTATTTCTCAGCTGCCTTTGCTGCGGCACCACGAGCGGCACGAGTGAGCTGAACAGCGCAAACAACAGCGTTCTTAGCGTTCATAAGCTCAAGACCTTCGAAGTGGAGGTCGCCAACTGCGAGTGACTTGCCAAGACCGAGAGTGTCAACGTTAACGACGAGACGCTCGGGAATCTCAGTGTAAGCAGCTTTAACTTTAAGCTTACGCATGTTCATAACCAGTTTACCACCGGCTTTAACACCCTCTGCGTGACCTTCGATCTTAACAGGAACTTCCATTACGATGGGCTTCTCGGGGAATACCTCGAGGAAGTCGATGTGAAGGATAGTATCTTTCACGGGCTGGAACTGGAGGTCCTTGAGAACGGCTTTCTTCTTGTCGCCGTTAATGCTGAGGTCGATCGCGAAGATGTCGGGAGTGTAGATAAGCTTGCGAACATCCTCAGTCTTCACAGCGATGTCAGTTGTGATAAGACCGCGGTTGTTACCGATCTCTACGATCTTCTCACCCTCTTTGAGAGTACCTGCATAGGGGAGCTCGATGATCTGACCACCGTTGAGAACTGCGGGGATTTTACCCTCCTTACGGAGAGCCTTCACTGATTTCTTGCCCACTTCTGCACGGGGCTCGGCATTCAATTCAAATGTCTTCATTTTCTTTTTAATTTGTGTTACTCAAAATAAGTCTGCTCCGGCATTGTCGCCCGGGCCTCCACGCGGTTCATCACCGCCGTTTCAGCCATAGGGAGCGGTGCGTCACGACGCACCAGCAAATTTCCCATCACACGTTTTTGCTCAAAAGCGTCGCAAAGTTAACACTTTTTTTCCACATACACAAATCTTAATCGTCAGCTTTTCCCGCAGAGGTCGTGGAGCTTGCAAAACATTAAATTTGTATCAAGAGGGTCTGATTTCTTCTAAATAAATATCGACTTCTCTTCTAAGTTTCTCTATTTCCTGCTCAAGAATCTCCTTTACAATTTTTGGACTTATCTGATAGTAGCCATGCACCATTATATGACGCATATTAATTATTGCTCTCCAATCCGTAAGCGAATGGTCAGCAATGAACTCTTTCGTTAGTTTATATGCAGCTTCACCTATAATCTCCAGATTTTTCACCACACCAAAAAATTCTATTGATTTCTCATCAAATAGTGGAATTTCATTCTGGGGATAATAACTTAATAATCTATCACAGGCATCTAAGATATGTTGCAACCTGAGTTCATCTCTAACTTGCTCTCTCATATATTAATATTTTATCCCTATTAATATTATCAGATACTCTCTTGTCAAGCATATCGCTTTCTGCAAGATCTATTTTTCTTTCACATAGATCCTCCAGTTCACCAATCATTCTAAAATATTCCAATCCAATCTTAACTCCCTCCGAGAATTCAACGATCAGGTCGATATCACTTTCATCATTCTCCTCTCCTCGGGAAAACGATCCGAATAACCAAGCCTTCTCAATAGGTTTGGTTGCCAAATATCCCTTTATTCTTTCAACTATATATCCATTCATAGTCTTATCTATCTTCTATTTTGCGAATATAATAAATATTCGCGTGTCGGCAAAATGATTTCAAGAGCGGCCGCAGAGGTCGTGGAGCTTGCAGTAGCGGCAGTTGTCGTCTTTCTCGGCGGGGCGGAAGGGAGCATCGGGATTGAAGAGTTCTCGGATGTTTGCGTTGAGACGTTCGATGAATTGCTCGTTGATATCCTGGTGCCCTGTCAACTCTTTCCCTTCTACCTTCGGACGGTTTTCCGACCCTTTACGAATTTCGCCGGCGGAATAGATCGAAGTTATTACATTCTGATTCTGACCCGTATAGAGATTCATCAGGTTGGCATAAAGCATGAGCTGGAAAATATTCTTTGCCTCATGACTGCCGTTGAAAATATCTTCAAACTCCGCGGCCGTCACGCTCGGTTTGCCGGTCTTATAGTCCACGATGCGCCATCGCTCACTTTCGGCACGTCCGGGGTTGAGCACATCTAAGCGGTCGATAGCAAATTTCATGTTCACAAACTTTCCCGGCTCGTATTCCCAACGCCAAAGATCGGCCATCTCACCGCCGGCCAACTCAAACGGCGTGAGCTTGCGGTCGTAGGAAAGAATATCGAGCACCACATGCTCTAACTGCGAGGCAATCATCTCCGATGCCCCTTCGAGCGGACGGTCCTGTTCCTCTTTCGGGAGATGGTAGTGCAGACGGTTGATGTTTCGGCGCAGATAATCCCGAATTCTGTCAGTATCACCCATCAGTCGGTCAATATCTTCCCCACTCACAGCAATCCGCCCCTTGAGATATTTACCTCTCAGGCCTTCGGGGAAATAGAGCATAAGCATCGTTTCATGCACTATATTTCCCTGCGTTATAGCGTCGATAAACTCCGCTTCCTCCTGATCGGTGCGGATACCCTCTACTTGCTCGTAATAGAATTTTATCTGACATTCACCATACTTCTTAAGTGCTGAGGCCGAAAGATTCTTGCGCGAGCCTTCGCGAGCATACTCCTGAATCTTCGCCATCATCTCCGGCGTCTTCAGAATAGGCTCCGGCTGATTCTCATGCCCCGAGATGCTGAACTGATAGTTCTCGTATTTGATTTTATTGCGGGCATAGAGATAGCGGAGCTGTGTCAGATAGCGCGACTCTCCGCCGCTGCGCATACCCTCACCGCTACGCGCATCGTAGATCAGTGTCACCGACTTGGCGCGCGAGATCATGCGGTAGAAATAGTAGGAGAACAGGCGCTCCTGATAGTTGGAGTAAGGCATGCCGTAGCCATAGCGCAGCGAATCGGGAATAAATGTAGCCTTGCGGGCCTTGCGCGGCATCACCTTATCGTTGAGAGAAAGGATGATGAGATGTTCGAAGTCAAGGGCGCGGGTCTCCAAAAGACCCATCACCTGCACCCCCTCCAACGGCTCACCCTCGAACGTGACGTGCTCACCTGCCAATAGTTTGTCGACCATGTAGAACACGCTGCTCAGGCCCATATCGATGTCATGCTCTTCGATGGTATTCTTCAACTGCCAGAGAGCGTTGCGGTAAGTGGCGATGTTCGAACGGTCCACGCGCGATTTCGTCACGCCGCTGTCACCCTCGGCCAACGATTCATCAATCGAGGCAAGAAGATGGTCATTATATAGCACCCCTCCGGTGGCTCCCTCGCCAAACGAGGCTACATCCAAGGGGAATTTATCAAGGCTCCAATGCCCGGCATTGAAATCCTCAATCGCTACGCGGAATTTATGATTTGTCGTTATATAGGTATTGAAATCGGCTACCTTCTTCGTGCCGACGAGCAGATGGGTGAACGGATGCGAGAGCAGGGCTTTCACATCTTCATGAAAGAATGTCAGCGTTCCTTTCTCATATCGGCTTCTCGCGTGAAACACCCTCAGATGATGCATGAACGATGCAATCGAGGTGAAACGCAAGGAGTAACCCATCGTGAGATTGACACTCTCCACCTTTTCCGGCATAGCATAGAGCAACGGCAGCAGCAGGTTCTCGTCAGGAAGCACCACCGCCACCTTCGCCTCCTCTATTTTCTCACCATCTTTTTCCGCACTTATCACCTCCTCCAGACGTCGCGAAGCTATCTTTGCCTGCGCGGAGTTAGAGGGGGAGGCAATGACACGGAAATCCGACGGCATGGTCGTCACCCTGTTCTTTTCAAGCCACGGCTGCGCCCAGTCTGGACTCGGGAAATTACGCTTATTCAGGCGCAGGAAAAATGATGAATCACTATTCTGCGATTCCAACACCGGTCCGGTGGCATCCCAGAAGAAATCTACAAACGAATCTTCCTCGCATTCCGGCACTCCGCCGGCTTTAACCAGCGTTTCAAACAGGAGGGCCTCAGTGGTGGAAAGTGCGTTGAATCCCACGAAAACTATCTTGCGGTAAGGCACAATCCCCCTACCCTCCTCTTCAACGCGCTCCAACGCCCGGCGGTAGATGCGCCCCGGCGTAGCGAGTCCTTCGGCTTCGAGTGTCTCGTTTAGACCGTGATAAAGCGGACCCATTGCCTGCCATAGATAGAGGAAATTTCTTTTTATATCGCTTAGCCCCTCTCCCCCCTTTGAAAAGTTTTTCCAGAACCGCTTGACATCGCCCGTAGACGGAGAATAACCGAAATATTTTTCCAGCACCTCAAGCTGGTCATCCGTAAGGAAATTTGACGAAATCTCACGATAATCACTGACATTTGCAAACAACTCATCGGCATCTATATTATACTGGTCGACTTCGCTGAAATCCGACAGCAGTATTTCACCCCAGTTGCGGAAAGAATCGAATTCCAGCAGGTCGTTATCTTTAGATTTCAGGCGCAACTCCCCCTTCTTCTCCTTATAAATGTTAAAAAGCCGGAAAAGCATCTCGATGCGCGACGCTGTTTCCAATCCGGAAAGCGCCTCGACAAAATCGGGTATGGAGATAACTTCCGGCCCTAAGATGGCATCGGAAGAGATCTGGCGCGACAACGCCTCCTGAAAGAACCGCCCCGCACGTTTGTTCGGGAACACGAAACAGAAGTCGGAAAGGTCGTCAAATTTTTCGGCATACGCGCCGGCGATCGAATCAAGAAAGGTCATACCAATTAAGTTGCATTTATTACGCGAAGATAATGAATTTTATCCATATTTCAGCAATCATCAGTCATTAAGACTTTCTTGATGCGTAATTGACAATTAATGATGCAATTTTTACATAGAGGTGTTAGGGAGTGTGAATGAAATTTATTAATTTTGTGAACGTATAGCCTACTACTGATGAAATTTTCTGACATTCCCGGACAACAGACTGTAAAGGAAGACCTTCGTGCGATGGCCGACAGCCACCGTATGCCTCACGCCATTATGCTTAGCGGCGTGTCGGGCATCGGCAAGATGAGCCTTGCCCGCGCCTTCATGCAGTATGCCCATTGCCAGTCGCCACGCGACGGGGAGCCCTGCGGCGTATGCCCGTCGTGTCGGCAGCACACGTCGTTCAATCATCCGGATGTGCATTTCTATTTCCCTATTGTGAAAAATAAGGCTCAGAAAATCGAGACCTCCGAAGACCGCATCGAGGAATGGCACAAGATGCTGAATGAATATCCCTGGATGCCCCCGGAGCAATGGCTCGACATCATTGATGCCGGAAATTCGCAACCCACCATCTATGTCAACGACGCCGACAACATCGTGCGCGCCGACGCCTATTCTTCTTATACCGCAGAATATAAATTTTTCGTAATCTGGCTTCCGGAAAAGCTCCAGCTCGCAGCAGCCAACAAACTGCTGAAGGTGATCGAGGAGCCCACGGAGGGCACTGTCTTCATCCTCGTCTCTAACAACGAAGCCGATGTGCTCCCCACAATTTTCTCACGCACACGTCGCATCAACGTGCTCCCGCCCGCCGCGTCAGAAATCGAGGCCTATCTGCTCGCCAAGCGCGGGCTTGATGAGAATTCGGCCCGTGAGATCGCCCGGCTGGCGCAAGGTCGCATCTCAAAAGCCGAAGAATTAGCCTCGCACTCCGGCGAGCGCGCGGAGTTTGAGGACCGTTTCAAAGAGATAATGCGTGCGGCTTACGGCAAATCGCCCGCCAAGCTCCGCGCCATCGGCGACAAAACCGCCGGCTGGGGTCGCGAAAAATTACGACGGTTCTTCACTTATATGTCGGCTATGGTGCGTGAAAACTTCATCTACAATCTGAAGATGCCTATGCTCTCATCGATGACTGCCGGTGAGGAAAACTTCTCGCAGCGATTCTCCCCTTTCATCCATCACGGCAATGTAGAAGATCTGGAAGCGTGTATCGAACAGGCATCGGAGCATGTGGAGCGTAACGGCAACTCAAAACTCATCCTCTTCTCCCTCTTCCTCCAAATCATCCCTCTCCTCCACAAAAAACCTTCATGATGGACAAGGAGTAATTGGGAATAGGAAATGATGATAAGGAATAAAGAAGAATAGTAAATAGCGATAATGAATAATGGGGAATAGGAAACGGAGATAATGAGCCCCGAAGGGGCGGATTAATAATAACCCCGCACCGAGGAGCGAAGCGACGAAAGTGTGGGGTAGATAACCCACCAGATGATAGAGCCTCGAAGAGGCGAATTAATAAAATTGGAACAACCTGAAATTGACAAAAAAAATTAAATATTACACATTTAACATTAAACATTAAATCTTATGAAACCAACTCTTTTCATTCTGGCAGCCGGCATGGGCAGCCGCTACGGAGGTCTCAAACAGCTCGATGGTCTTGGCCCTTCAGGCGAAACTATCATGGACTATTCTGTATATGACGCACTCCGCGCCGGTTTCGGAAAAATAGTATTCGTTATCCGCAAAGATTTCGAGCAGGAATTCCGCGAGAAAATCATCTCAAAATACGAAGGTCATGTGCCGGTAGAGGTAGTGTTCCAGTCTATCGATAAACTTCCCGAAGGCTTCGAGGTAAATCCCGAGCGTTCAAAACCGTGGGGCACAAACCACGCCGTGCTCATGGGTAAGGATGCCATCAAAGAGCCCTTCGGCGTAATCAATGCCGACGACTATTATGGTGCAGAGAGCTTCCAGCTTCTCGGCGATTTCCTCCGCTCTGTGGAAGGCAAGAAGAACTGCTACTGCATGATCGGCTTCAACATCGAGAACACTCTCAGCGAGAACGGCGGTGTAAGCCGCGGACTCTGCGAAGTTGATGCCAACGGCAACCTTACCGGCGTTACAGAGTGCCACGGCATCGAGCGTAAGGATGGCAAACTCATTCAGGTTGTGGAAGGCGAAGAAGTATCATTCCCCGAAGATGCAAACGTATCTATGAATATGTGGGGCTTCACTCCCGATTATTTCGACTATTCAGAGAAAGCTTTCGTGAAATTCCTCGAAGAGAACAAAAACGAGCTTAAGGCTGAGTTCTACATCCCGAGCGTAGTCAACGACCTCATCCAGGACGGGACAATCGACCTCAAGGTTATCGGCACACCCTCGAAATGGTTCGGCGTGACATACGCTGCCGACCGCCCCGCAACTGTAGCCCAGTTCGCAAAGCTGGTAGAAGAAGGCGTTTACCCCACCCCGCTTTTCAAATAATTAGAAAATATGAATATATTCGCAAG
>JAIEAO010000004.1 GCA_029071345.1 Muribaculaceae bacterium
TTATTTATTTTATTTTATTAACACAAATAGTTACAATTTTCGTATATGGTGCGTTTGATTTTCATAATGAAAACCTGCACCTTATCAGAATAGAGGGAAGGAAGAGGTGGAATCCATATACTTGCGCTTGAACTCATCGTCAGACATGCAGAGCATCAGAATTCCCTGAATGAGGGTAATGACACCCCAGCCTCCGCAGGTGACGAGCGAGATGAGGATGGTAAGGATGCCACCGGTGGTTTTACCGAGAACGAAATACTGGATGCCGAGTGTGCCTACGAGGATTGCAAGCACTCCGCAGAGTGTCTTCTTCGAAGAGATCTCGGAATTGATCGAAGCGCTGCGGCCATGATTGCGCAGGAGCTCCATAAGCACGGGATAGGTGTAAAGCGGACGCCATTCGCCCCCGTCTTCACTTACGGGCGTATCTGAGGTGACAGGGTAGGCCAAAAGCTGATCGGCGGTCATAGGGCCGATGGTCTGATTGTTGAGTGTAATAAAATATTTCATAGCGTACATTTTATTTGATTTCGCAATTTAACAAAATATTTCAAAATATCAAACAATCGTGGTGGCAAAACCGAGAAAAACCTCGCCTGAGCCGCGGAGCGGCGAATTTGTTGTTAACCGGGTACGACCAACGGGAGTGCCCGGACATGAGGCGTCTTGATTCTTGGAGTCGCGGAGCGATGATGTCATGAACGGTTATTATATCGTACCTCCGGCACTCTTTCTATTTAAGCATTCTACTCCCCGCATTCAGTCGCTGCGCTCCCTCATACGGGGTTAACAATGACCTCGCCACTCCGTGGCTTCATTCTCCATTGGGGTGGATTGCCTGTTAGAGGCATAGTTTGAATGTATTGTCTGTTTTGTAGGAATTGTGTGTTTGTGTTTAAGTTGTTAGGTTATTATTTGATAATTCTCTCTGGATTTAGTGTGTTTTCACTTTCAATAAAGCCTCCCTATATAATAAGGAGTGATTCAATAAATGTTGGCTATAAGAAGTGCGTTTTTCTAAATACGCCACAAAATTAAAACATTTTTCCGAAAAAATTACTAACTTTACGGGGAAAATGCCTCGTTTTTAACACTAATGTCAGATTTTAACAATTTTTCAAACTCCCCCGAAGATAGTGAAAACACCATCGAAGAGGAGACCAGCAACACATATACCACTGATAACCAAAGCGAAGCAAGCACTCCGGCCGACCGCAAAACGGTGCTTTCGGGGATGTTCCGCGATTGGTATCTGGAATATTCGAGCTATGTAATTCTCGACCGCGCCGTTCCTCACATCGAAGACGGCCTGAAACCTGTGCAACGGCGAATATTGCATTCGATGCAGACCCTCGACGACGGACGCTTCAATAAGGTGGCCAACATCGTGGGTAACACCATGCAGTATCACCCGCACGGCGACGCCTCGATCGGCGACGCCCTCGTGCAACTCGGACAAAAGGAGCTGCTTGTAGACACGCAGGGTAACTGGGGAAACATTCTCACCGGCGACTCGGCAGCCGCACCGCGATATATCGAGGCGCGCCTTTCGGAGTTTGCGATCGAGACCGCTTTCAGTCCGAAGATCACGGAGTGGACTCTTTCTTACGACGGACGCAAGAAGGAGCCCGTGACGCTGCCGATGAAATTCCCGCTGCTGCTCGCGCAGGGCGTGGAAGGTATCGCCGTGGGTCTTTCCACCAAGATTCTCCCCCACAATTTCAACGAAATCCTCGATGCGGCCATAGAATACCTCCACGACCGTCCTTTCAAGCTGCTGCCTGACTTCCAGACCGGCGGCCTGCTCGACGTGACGCGATATAACGACGGAGGTCGCGGCGGCGCGGTTAAGGTAAGGGCAAAGATTGAGAAAATCGACAACAAGACTCTCGCCATCACCGAAATCCCTTACGGCAAGACTACTTCCACGCTTATCGCCTCGATTTTGTCGGCGATGGAAAAGGGGAAGATCAAGATCCGCAAGGTCGACGACAACACCGCCGCCACAGCGGAGATTATCGTTCATCTGATCCCGGGAACCTCCTCCGACAAGGCTATCGACGCGCTTTATGCCTTCACCGACTGTGAGGTCTCGATTTCGCCCAACTGCTGCGTGATCCGCGACCGCAAGCCTGAATTCCTCACTGTCTCCGATCTGTTGCGCTATTCGGTAGACCATACGCAGGAGATGCTGCGTCAGGAGCTGGAGATCAAGCTCGCCGAGACCCGCGAATTGCAGTTGTTCGCCTCGCTTGAGAAAATCTTTATCGAAGAGCGGATGTATAAGGATAAAAAAGTGGAGGAAGCTCACGACATGGAGACGGCAATCCGCCGCGTCGACGAACTGCTGGAGCCGTTCAAACCCACTTTCTTCCGCGAAATCAATGATGACGACCTTATCCGCCTGTGGGAAATCAAGATGGGACGCATCCTGAAGTTTAATTCGCAGAAAGCCGACGAGAAGATCGCCCGACTCGACACTGACATCGCGCAGCTGGAATTCGACCTTGAGCATATCGTGGAATTCACCGAAAAATGGTATGTGCATCTGAAGGAGAAATATGGCGAACGCTATCCGCGTCGGACGGTGCTCCGCAGTTTCGACTCGATCGAGGCCACCAAAGTTGCCGAAGCCAACAAGCGCTTCTATTATGATGCCGAGGGCGGCTTCATCGGAACCGGACTTAAAGATAAAGAATTCAAATTCACCTGCTCCGATATCGACGATATCCTTGTGATCTATCGCGACGGCACCTATAAGATTGTGAAGGTTCAGGAGAAACTTTATGTCGGCAAGAAGGTGATTTATCTCGGAGTGTTCAAGAAAGGTGACAAACGCACTATATATAATGTGATCTACCGCAACGGCAAACGCGGCAACGCCTACATGAAGCGCTTCTATATCACCGGTCTGACCCGCGATAAGGAGTATAACATCACCAAAGGCGTTGACGGCTCACGCATCGAATGGCTCACCTGCAATCCTAACGGCGAGGCCGAGACCGTGAAGGTGACGCTGAAAGATGAGATCAACGAGACCGGCCGCCGCCCGCGTAACCTTGAGATTTACGTAAACTTCTCAGACCTTGCGGTGAAAGGTAAGGAATCGCTCGGTAATCTCGTGACGAAATACCAGATCAAGAGCGTGAGTATGGAGCGGCGTGGATCAAGCACGCTCGGCGGACGCGAAGTGTGGTTCGACCGCGATGTTTTGCGCCTCAATTATGACGGCCGCGGCGAGAGTCTCGGAGTGTTCCAAGGCGATGACAAGGTGCTGATAATAACCAAGACAGGTGAGTTTTTCACTTCCACATATTCCGACACCAACCATTACGACGACAATATCCTGCAGATCGAGAAATTTGACCCGCATAAAGTGTGGACTCTCGCGCTCAATGACGCTTCTTTAGGATATCCCTATCTTAAACGTTTTGAGTTCGAGGTGTCGGCCAAACCGCAACGTTTTGTAGGCTCCGAACCGGAATCGAGTATCATTCTCCTCACCGACACTCCGTTCGCCAGACTTGAAGTGAAATTTGGCGGGGCTGATGCCGTGCGGCCGGCTCTGGAGATCGAGACGGAAGACTTCATAGGCGTTAAGAGTTTCAAAGCGAAAGGCAAGCGCATCTCGACATACAATATCGCAGAAATCACCGAACTTGAGCCAACCCGATTCCCCGAACCAGCAGCGGAGCCCGCGACCACCGAGACTGAGGAGGAAACGGCATCAGCGGATTCCGGCTTAGACTCACCGGCCGAGGAAGATCGTCAGATTCCGGAACAGCCCTCACTCTTCGATTTCTAAACAAATCAATATGACGAGATTTCTTTATATCATAATGCCGCTATTTCTGATCTGCGCGGTTCCGGTGCAGGCTCAGGAAGATCTTGAGCGCCCCGTATTGCAACAATACAGGATAGAAATCGGAGGCGGGTCCGCCCTCTCCACCTACCTCTCACCTTTGCGCTACGGCGGTCGCACACTCGGAGTGTCCGGACAATGGTCGAAAGCGTCGCAATGGGCCCCGGAGTCTCTTGTCATGACTTTTCAGGCAGGGGGGAATATGCGTGATTATCTCAACCCGGCCCACACAGCCTCGATGATAGGTATCGACGGCCTCTTCACCTGGGGGATGCAATGGCGCAAACGCCTCCCCTACTCTCTGCAGGTCACAGCCGGCGGAGCAGTGGATGTAAACGGCGGATGCCTATATCTTACGCGCAACGGCAATAACCCCGTGAACGTTTATGCTTCTGCATCATTAGATCTCTGCGCCTCACTATCATGGCGTTTTAAGATCGGTTGGCTCCCGATGGTGCTTTCCGATGAGTTACGGCTTCCTTCACTCGGTTGCTTCTTCTCTCCGCAGTATGGCGAGACTTACTATGAAATCTGGTTAGGGAATCATAAGGGGCTGGCCCACTGCGGATGGTGGGGGAATAATTTCTGCATCGACAACCTCCTCTCTCTCAAACTCGATTTCGGCAAGACAGCTATGGAGGTCGGCTACCGCTACGATTACCGTTCGCAATGGGCAAGCTCGCTTTCCACGAAGATCTCGACTCATTCTTTCGTGATCGGCATTATTCCTCACGGTCTCGGGATAAAACGTAAACAGAACATCAATTCCCCAATCTATTGATATGAAGAAGTTACTATTGCTCCTCCTGATACCCCTCTTCTGCTGTTGTCACGACACGCCGGAATATACCGATGATCCGCTTGGAAATTTTGATGCTCTGGCCAACATCGTGAAAGAGCGTTACTGCTTCTTCAGCGAAAAGGAGATCGACTGGGATGCCGTCTGCGCCGAGTATCGCGACAAGGTTAAGCCCGAAACCAAACAGCTGGAACTGTTTCAGATATGTTCTGACTTGCTTGACAAACTGGAAGACGGCCATGTGAATCTATCGTCGCGTTTCAATACGAGCTATTACCGCAAATGGTGGTCTGACTATCCGCAGGACTTCAACCTCCGGACTCTTCAGCAATATTATCTCGGTTTCGACTATATGCAGACATCCGGCATCAACTATAAGATGATTACTGACGATATTGGATATATGTATTATCCGTCGTTCTCCTCCGGCATCGCCTCAGTCAATCTCGACTATATCCTTGCGATTCTCAAGGATTCCAAAGGTCTGATTATCGACATCCGCGACAACGGCGGAGGGTTACTTACGAATATAGATAGACTGGTAGGCCGTTTCATTACGAACGAAATGGTCGGGGGTTATATCCGTCACAAAATAGGTCCGGCTCCTGATGCATTCTCGGAGCCTTACCCGATAATGTATGAGGCGGCCGACCCCGAAAAGCGGGTGAAATATCTCGACAAGCCTATCGTGGTGCTCACCAACCGCTCATGTTTCTCGGCAGCTAACGACTTCGTGGCCGTGATGAAGGAGCTCCCGAACGTAAAGATAGTAGGAGCGCGCACCGGTGGTGGTGGCGGCTTGCCATTCTCTTCGGAATTGCCCAACGGCTGGGCGTTGCGCTTCTCCTCATGCCCCATCAACGATGCTCATGACCAAACCACAGAGTTCGGCATCGACCCGTCGCCGGGCTGCGAAGTGCATTGCACCGACGAAGAGCTCGCCGCCGGCTACGACGCCATCTTAGAGTTCGCACTGGAAATGCTGACACCGCCCGGTGAGTAAGAGTTAGGATTTACGATATATCGCGACCGCAGTGAATTCAGCAAAATAGATTTGTTGATAATTACTCGTTAGCGTAAGAGAGCACCGTGGGCGACTTCACGTCAACGCCATATTCCTTCGCAAACCGAAGAATGGCACGCGCGAGTTTCGGTTTGAGGTCATCAGGGCAGTAACGGAAATAAGCCTCAGCCGCTCTCACATGGGCCGCATCGGGCATAGGGAATTCCCGACGTTCGGGCAAGCCGAAAACGCTATCCGGAAGTTCTTTTCTCTCTTCTGTGTCTAATACGTCATTCATAATATAATTAAGATTAAATTGTTAATAATTGACAATCTTTTGAGTCTCTTGCTCTGATTGTCGGTATTTATAAATAAAAGTTTCTACAATAATAACAAACAGAAAAGGCAAAATGTGGATTTTTAACCCAATTTTAAAGCAAACCATCTGGGGCGGCGAACGCATCGCTCCTTATAAAGAGATCGAAACAGATTTAACCAACATAGGTGAAAGTTGGGAACTCTCCGGCGTAGAGGGCAACGAATCGGTAGTAGCAGAAGGTTCCGACAAAGGGATGACACTTCCGGCTCTTATCGACAAGTATGGCGCAGCCTTGATGGGCCGTCACAACTTCCAGAAATTCCGCAACCGTTTCCCGCTGCTGATAAAATTTATCGACGCCCATGAGGATCTTTCCGTGCAGGTGCATCCCGACGACGCGATGGCCCAACGCTATGGTCAGCCAAACGGCAAGACCGAAATGTGGTTTGTGCTTAAAGCTGAAGACGGCGCGCGCCTTGCCAACGGCTTCCGCAAGCCGGTTAACCCGGACAATTACGAAGGTCTCGTAGAGAGCGGCGAAATCGAACAGGAACTCAATTTCGTAGATATCACTCCGGGCGAGACATATTTTATTCCCGCCGGCCGCGTGCATGCCATCGGAGCAGGAGCATTCGTGGCTGAAATCCAGCAGACTTCCGACGCCACATATCGCCTTTACGACTATCATCGCAAGGACGCTGCAGGCAACGAACGCGAACTGCATACTGCGCTCGCCAAGGAAGCCCTCAATTTCAACGACACTGACGGCGATCCAATCAAATTTGAAGCGGTAGAAAACGTTCCGGTGAATTTAGTTCGTTCTCCCTATTTCACAACAAACGTGCTGAATCTTGATGCGCCCGTCACACGCGATTATTCTGAAAACGATTCGTTTACGGTGCTCATCATCACCAACGGAGAAGCCGAGCTGCGCAGCGGTGACGAGATCCTGAAAGTGAAACGCGGACAAACCGTGCTCCTCCCCGC
>JAIEAO010000040.1:0-3696 GCA_029071345.1 Muribaculaceae bacterium
TTTCAGATTTAAGTTTTCGGTTTTCAGATTTCCCAAATTGTTATTTTGTCAACCTGTCTGAATTTCAGATTTAAGTTTTCGGTTTTCAGAATGTAAATTTACTGATAACTGAAAACTTCTCTCTTAGAACTGATAATTAATTTATGACTTATAGTTACGTGTCTGAACCTTGATAGCCTCGTAGTGGAGGGGTTCCTTGATGAGCTCGGGAGCCTTGTCGTCGCTGCCTTCATATTCCCAGCAAGCCACATAGAAGTAGTCCTTGTCATCGCGGAGGGCCTCACCCTCTGAAGTCTGATACTCTGTGCGGAAGTGACCGCCGCAGCTCTCGTTACGGTTAAGCGCGTCGTAAGCCACGAGTTCGCCCATTGTGATGAAGTCGTTGAGACGGAAAGCCTTGTCAAGCTCAACGTTCATGCCCTCAGTTGTGCCGGGGATGAAGAGGTCGGTGTTGAAAGTCTTGCGGATCTCTTTGAGCTTCTGGAGAGCGAGCTGGAGACCTTCTTTGTCGCGGGCCATACCCACATACTCCCACATGATGTGGCCGAGCTCTTTGTGGATAGAGTCTACCGAGCGTGTACCCTTAATGTTCATCAGCTTCTGCTCATCTTCCTCACACTTGGCCTGAGCTTTCTCAAACTCGGGAAGGTCGGTAGAGAAGCGGGGAACTGTGATCTGGTCGCTGAGGTAGTTCTGGATGGTGTAGGGAAGCACGAAGTAACCGTCGGCGAGACCCTGCATGAGGGCGGAAGCACCGAGGCGGTTTGCGCCGTGGTCTGAGAAGTTGCACTCACCGATGGCGAAGAGACCTTTGACTGAAGTCTGGAGCTCATAGTCAACCCAGATACCACCCATTGTATAGTGGATAGCGGGGAAGATCATCATCGGGTTGTAGTAGTTTACGCCGTCGACTGTGCGTGCGAGTTCGCCGGGGTTAACGTCGGTGATCTCCTCGTACATGTCGAAGAGGTTGCCGTAACGCTGGCGAACAACATCGATGCCGAGACGGTTGATAGCCTCAGAGAAGTCGAGGAATACAGCAAGACCGGTGTTGTTTACGCCGTAGCCGTGGTCGCAACGCTCTTTAGCGGCGCGAGAAGCAACGTCACGGGGAACGAGGTTACCAAATGCCGGATAGCGGCGTTCGAGATAGTAGTCGCGCTCCTCTTCGGGGATGTCGCTACCTTTGATTTCACCTTTCTGAAGTTTCTTGGCGTCCTCGATATTTTTCGGAACCCAGATGCGGCCGTCGTTACGGAGAGACTCAGACATAAGGGTGAGCTTAGACTGCTTGTCGCCGTGAACGGGGATACAGGTCGGGTGAATCTGAACGAACGCGGGGTTTGCGAAGTATGCACCTTTGCGGTAGCAAGCCATTGCTGCGGAGCAGTTGCAACCCATAGCGTTTGTGGAAAGGAAGTAGGCGTTGCCGTAACCGCCGGTGGCGATAACAACAGCGTGAGCTGCGAAGCGCTCGAACTTACCTGTCACGAGGTTCTTGGCGATGATGCCTCGTGCGCGCTCCACACCGTCTTTATCCTTGACGAGCACGAGCTCGTGCATCTCGTAGCGGTTGTAGCTCTTAACCTTGCCGAGCTGAATCTGGCGGTTGAGTGAGCTGTATGCACCGAGAAGGAGCTGCTGGCCTGTCTGACCCTTTGCGTAGAAGGTACGGCTCACCTGAGCGCCACCGAAAGAACGGTTGGCGAGGAGACCGCCGTATTCGCGTGCGAAAGGCACACCCTGAGCCACACACTGGTCGATGATATTGTTAGACACTTCGGCAAGACGGTAAACGTTGGCCTCGCGGGCACGGTAGTCACCACCTTTCACAGTGTCGTAGAAGAGGCGATATACAGAGTCGCCGTCGTTCTGATAATTCTTGGCTGCGTTGATACCGCCCTGAGCTGCGATCGAGTGAGCGCGGCGGGGAGAATCCTGGATGCAGAAGTTGAGCACGTTGAAGCCTAACTCTGCAAGAGTGGAAGCTGCTGAAGCTCCGGCAAGACCTGTGCCGACTACGATAACGTCGAGCTTACGCTTGTTGGCGGGGTTTACGAGCTTCTGGTGAGCCTTGAAGTTGGTCCATTTCTCAGCGATCGGACCCTCCGGGATTTTGGACATCTCCGGACTCATAATTTTTACTTTATTCTCTTCCATATCGCTAATTATCTGGGTTGTCCGGGCATTACCGGGGTTTCTAATTCGGGTTTATTGTCTGAAGACTCGAGATAGTCGAAAAGTTTCACAACGTTGTTGAGCGCGTTGTACTGTTTCTCCATCGACTCATACTGTTCTTTCATCTGAGGATTGTTCTTCACATACTCTTTGCCCTCGGGGGTGCTGAGCTGTTCCATCTGATGACCCTGAGACTCTGCCATCTGACGGAGACCCATAGATACCTGAGAATAGGGAGACATCTTGATCTGCATACCGAGCTGTGCCATGTCGGGACCGAAGTCGTCTTCGATCATGGGCCAGATCATATCCTTATACTGTTCGCGAAGCTCCTCGTTGGTGAGGTAATACTTATCGTTGGCGCGAACTGTGAACACGATTGCCTGCGCGATGAAGAGAAGGATCACTACTGAAGTCCAGCAGCAACCGATCTTTTTCAGACGGGGAATCCAAACGTTGTTATCCCAACCTGCAGACTGGAACATCGACCAGAAACCGTGGTTCATGTGGAACCAGAGGGCGATGAAGCCGATGATGTAGACGATCGGAGTCCAAACCAGCTCGAATGCTTTCTGGATGAAGAGCGTACCGGCAGCCGGGGGGAGAGAAGCGTGATCGCCACAAATCTCAACCCATTGCATCTTAGCCCAGAACTGGATAAGGTGAACTACGAGGAACGCGAGGATTACGATACCGAGAACGAGCATGTTCTTCGACGACCACTCAACACCCTTGGGGGTCTTTGAGATTGCGTAACGCACGTTGCCACGGGCGCGGCGGTTCTGAAGTGTGAGCACCACCGCATAGATGATGTGGATGATGAAGAGCAGAGCCAGACCTGCAGAGGCGATCAGAGCATACCAGTTTGCGCCTAAGAATTCGCAAATTGAGTTGTAAGCTGTCGGCCAGCAGATGGCTACGGCGTTCATCAAACAGTGAAATGTTACAAATAGGACGAGGCATGCTCCCGTGAGAGCCATGACGAATTTACGTCCTACAGACGAGTTTGATAACCACATAGCAGTTTAGATTAGTTATTATTGTTGTTAATTAAGTTTCCGTTTTGATCCGCAATGAGCGCCCGGTCTCGTTAGCTTTGCCGTTCGCCAGAGGATATTTAATTTCGGGCTTGCGCCCTCAACACAGTCTGAGCCATCAGGCTACGCCCGCAAGAGGGCATACTACAGTTCTTGTTGCAAATTTATGATTTATTCCGCAAATCATAAAATAATTAAGGAAAAATTTCTTAAATAATCGGTCGGAAGGGCGGTCTTTGCGAAAATTCAATAAAAAACCAAGGCTAGATTTGCAAAAATTCATGCAATAACATTGCCATCTCAAAAAAAATCATTAATTTTGCGGATGCAATCACTACATATCCGCCCGAAGCTATGCGTTAGGCAAGATAAAGGCGAACGGATGAGGTTGCGAAATACGGTCAGGTCTGGTAGCTCAGCTGGATAGAGCAACAGCCTTCTAAGCTGTGGGTCTTGGGTTCGAATCCCAACCGGATCACAA
>JAIEAO010000040.1:3796-22017 GCA_029071345.1 Muribaculaceae bacterium
GCTGTGGGTCTTGGGTTCGAATCCCAACCGGATCACAAGAAAGGTCGAGCAAATGCCACTTTTCACAAAATCAACCTGCGAAGGCGAGAGGAACCCTCCCGCCTTCGATTGTTATATTTGAATATAACCATTATTTTATGAACGTCACCACGAGGAATTACATAAATAAAATCTCTGAATATTTTAAAGACAGGCCTATATTGAAGGCTTGGCTGTTCGGATCGTATTCGAGGGGGGAAGAAACACCCGATAGCGATATCGACATTCTGGTTGACTATGATAAGACTTCAAGGCTTTCGCTCCTCAATATATGCGGGATGATGTTGGATCTTGAAGATATACTGGGAAAGAAAGTGGATCTTATTGAAAATGGGAGATTAAAAGATTTTGCGGTGTCATCGGCCGAAAAGGATAAGATTTTGATTTATGAGAGAGCCACTTAGAGATAGAGAGCGTCTGCTGCATATCGATGATGCCATCAATAAAATTATTTCAGGGACAGCAGATAATATTAAAAATATTCGTGAGGGCTCCCTGGAATATTTCGGAATCGTTAAACTTATCGAAATAATTGGAGAGGCTGTTTATAAGCTTACATCTGAATTTAAAAATGCTCATCCGCAGACACCCTGGCGCCAAATTGAAAGAATGCGCCATGTTTTAGTGCATGGTTATTACACCGTGGGATATGACTTTATTAAAGAGGTAATTGAAACAGATATACCGGCACTCCATAAACAGATAAACCATTATCTTAAAGAGCTACAATAGACTGATAAAGTTGCATTTAGGCTATATTGGCTTGTAAGATATTAGGTAAATTCCAATATATTATTTAACTTTGCAATAAAAAATTGCAGATTTACAGATGTGGAATAACCACATTGTTTAAGATAAATTAAATCTCTCTGATATGACACAGTTTACTTTAACAATAGAAGACCCTAAGGATGTTTCCTTGATCAAGAAACTGCTTGCAAAGTTTGAGGGCGTAACCCTTAAAAAGAAGCGCAAGACAGGCCTTGACGAGGCTTTGGAAGACGTCAAAGCCGGCCGCGTTTATCACGCTGAGAGTGTGGAAGATTTATTCAGACAACTCAACAGCTAAATGATGGCCTATTCAATTAACTACGCCGGAAGTTTCAAGAAGGATTACAAACGTCTTAAGAAACGTGG
Source organism: Muribaculaceae bacterium (assembly GCA_029071345.1). Lineage (GTDB taxonomy): Bacteria > Bacteroidota > Bacteroidia > Bacteroidales > Muribaculaceae > Lepagella. The sequence continues at coordinate 4,973 of JAIEAO010000040.1, forward strand.
ATTACCTCTTGATATGATGGAAGAGGCAGTGTCGATATTAGCGCAGACTGGTTCACTTCCTTCGGAGTATTCGCCTCATAAGCTTGTCGGTAAATATGCCGGCAAATGGGAATGTCACATAGGAGGCCGCAACAGTGACTGGCTCATGGTCTGGGATCAGAACGACACGACGTTGACGCTGCTGATGCTGCGCACGGGCTCTCACTCCGACATCTTTTAACTTGATAATCGAATCCCGACCGGATCTATAGAATAAAAGCTGCTTGACAATCACAGTCAGACAGCTTTTTCTTATATAATGGATTGAAAATTCTGAATTCGATCAGAGGATGGCGGGAGCCGAATCGAGATAGCCGGCCGGATAACCAATGATGCTGAGCACGACGAAAGAGAGTATCGCCACCACCAAAATATTATAGATGGAGATATGCCATGCACGGTGCACGGTGTTGGTTTTTAGCGTATAACCCAATGTGGCGAGGCTAACGATTCCGGAAACCACGGGGATGGCGATAAAGAGCCAGGGCTTATTGTCGATATTCAGCAGCATAGGGGTAAAGACGCCGACAACGACATAGGCTATCGTGAAGCAGACGATCAGCGTGATGTAAGCGTGCTTCGCATAGCGGCCGAAGAATTTCGTGCGCGAGGAGTGTTGGCCAGTGAGGACATGAAACGCTCCATATATAAGGTGGCTTTTCATTGCCATGAATCCGATCATGGTGCCTATCACCAGTCCCGGCTCAAGATCCCACCATGATATAACATGTGCGGCCGAATGTTCCGACTGAAGAAGACAGGTACCCGCAACGGCTACGGGGCCGAAGAGGATAAATGTCATGATCGGATAAAATGGTGATTGGCTGAGCGGATACGGGCCAAGATTGGATATGACCACGCATAAGGCTATTATCACAGCTATTATCATAGGCCACCAGCCGGCGAAGGCAAGCAACCAGAGCCCGGCCATGGCGGCGATCACGCCTGTAACTTTCATTGCCTCCTTAAGGACGAAACTCACAGGGCGGTCGAGATCATCGCATTTCAGAATTCCGTCGCGCCGGTTTTCACCGTAATCATGTTTGTAGTCGAAATAGCGGTGCGTGAAGTTACTGAATAACTGAGCGAAGACACAGAACACCATACACATCACTGCGGGGAGAAACATGAAGTTTCCGTGAGCCACGGCAGCGGCACATCCTGCTATCACGGCAGCCACACCTATCCACAATGTGAACGGAGCGGCCGAAGTTTTGAGTATCTGCAGGGCGGTCATAGTTTTTTTTATTTAGGAGTTAGAGATGAGGTTGGAGGTAGAATCACTCAATGGTGTAGAGGCATACAATAAGCGAGGAGACACCTATGGCTACCCAGAGCAACACTGCCTGAACGAGAGGTTTAACACCGACCTCGCGCACTACTTTGATGCTGAGGCTGGCGCCGATAGCGAAGAGCACAGCCACAAGTGCCTGCTTGGCGATAGCGACGATGGCATTGTAGACCGGGCGCATATACGACATCATCGAGTCGGGAGTGTAGGTGTTGATAACCATTGCCACCACGAAGAGAAGAATAAACCAGGGAATCGAAACTTTTGCCTTGCCTTCGCCCCCTTTCTCTTTGCGGAAATACCAGATGGTGAAGAAAGCAAGCGGGATGATCCAGAGGGCACGGGTGCATTTGATGAGCGTAGCAAGCTCGCAGGCTTCGGGGGAGTAGGCCGCTCCGGCACCCACTACTGAACTCGTGTCATGGATCGCTATAGCCGCCCATGTACCGAACTGTGCGTCGCTCATGTTAAAAAGGTGACCCAGGGGCGGGAAGATGAAGAGGGCCACAGCGTTGAGGATAAAGATCACTCCGAGCGAGACAGCCATGTCTTTTTCGTTGGCTCTCATCACACCGCCGACAGCAGCAATAGCAGATCCGCCACAGATGGCCGTACCCGACGATATGAGGTAAGAGGCTTTATCGTTAATTTTCATCCAGCGGCCGAGATATATACCCAGAATCATCACTCCGATCACAGAAACGACAGTGAAAAGCATACCGTCGGCACCGCTCTGAAGACTTTTCTGAAGATTCATGCCGAAACCGAGGCCCACCACAGAAGCCTGAAGCAGATATTTCGAAAGTTGCTTATTAAATTTGGGATATGGTGTGCCGAATACGATCGCAAACATCAGACCCAGAAAAAGGGCGATAGCGGGCGAAATCACCTCGACCCCGAAAAGCATCTTGAAGGGGAACAACGTGAAGACCAAAAGAATCCAATAAAACGGACGGCCTATACTAAGCATCTTTGAGGATGCATTACTAATTTTAGCGCTCATTAAGTCTACATAATTGGGTATACTGTTGCAAATTTAATTAAAATGGTGTAAATTTGCAAATAATAGTGAATATACCCAAAGGATGAAGCCGAAGATAAAGATAAAGATACACCGCGAAGGAACCAACATACTGATTCTTTTGTTTGTGGTATTGGCCGCACTCAACGTGCCGGTATGGCTCTTCATGCCCCCTTATCTCCTCCCCGGAATCCTTTCCCTCATATCCCTTGTGGTCTATAGCTTCGTCTTCAACTTCTTCCGATGCCCGCAGCGTCATTACCGCGGCCAGCGCCACGGAATGGTGGTAAGTTCGGTAGATGGTAGAGTCGTAGCGATAGAGAAGGTATACGAAGGGGAATATCTCAAGAGCGAGGCGATCATGTTATCGGTGTTCATGTCGCCGCTTAACGTACATGCCAACTGGTTTCCGGTTGACGGCACGGTGGAATATGTGGCTCATCACAGCGGCCGATTTCTCTCCGCCTATCTCCCCAAAGCCAGCACAGATAACGAACGCAGCACCATCGGCATTCAGGCCGATTGCGGCGCGAGAATCACAGTCCGCCAGATAGCAGGGGCCATGGCACGACGCATCGTTACCTACGCCTACAAAGGCGAGGAAGCCTCTATCGACGAACATCTCGGATTTATAAAATTCGGCTCAAGAGTAGACCTCTACCTCCCTGTCGACACTGAAATCTTAGTCAACATAGGCGATATCACGCGCGGAGGTCTAACCCCTGTGGCCCGATTCAACACCACTTCAAAGAAATCACAATGATCACGAAACACATACCCAATACCATCACCTGCCTCAACATAGCCTCCGGCTGCGCGGCAACAGTCTTCGCCCTTCAGGGAGAAACCCAACTCTGCGGCATGACCGCATACAACTGGGCCTACATATTTATCGGCATTGCTGCCGTGATGGATTTCCTCGACGGTTTCGCCGCCCGATTGCTCCACGCCTATTCCGACATGGGCAAAGAGCTCGATTCGCTCTGTGACTGCGTAAGCTTCGGCGTGGCCCCGGCGATGCTCCTTTACGCCACACTCGCTCCGCAAGGGGGATGGCTGCCGTGGGTGGCAATCGTAATTCCCGTGGCCGGAGCGTTGCGTCTCGCCAAATTCAATATCGACACACGACAAACCACCAGTTTCATAGGCCTCCCCATCCCGGCCAACGCCATATTCTGGATCGGATATACAGCCTACTGCCATGCCGGATTCTCAAACCTCGCCCTCCCCTACATCGTGGTGCCCGTCGTGCTGATGGAAAGCTATCTGATGCTCTCCGAACTCAAACTCTTCTCGCTGAAATTCAAGACTTGGGGCTGGAAAGGCAACGCATTCCGCTGGCTGCTCATCGTCACAGCCATCGTCAGCGTGATTGTGTTCGGAGTGACGGGGCTGATGTGGCTCATTCTCGCCTATCTCCTCTACGGCATCGTCGACAACGCCACACGAAGTGATAAATAAGTATAATTCTTATAAGATTTATATGACTTATAAGACGTATAACTATTAACCTTTAACCATTAACTACCACCCGGTCATCAATGACTTTTTTTATAATAATCATTCTACTCGTAGTCCTATGGCCCTGGATCACCAAATGGGTCAAAGGGTTTATGAGCCGTCGCGCTGAAGATGCCATCCGCCGCATGATGGGCATGCCATCGCGCAAGGAGGAGCAACGCCGACGCAAGGAAAGCGAAAGGAAACAGGCATCGACCTCGCAACGCAACAAACGCACCGCTGCTGCTCAGGAACGCGAAGCCGACCGCCGGGAGGCCGTGCGCAGCATGAAGGAAAACGCCGTAGACGTGGAATATACAGAATATAAAGAGTATTCACAGACTGAAATTTCAGTAGAGAACGCCGACGGCAAAACGCGCATCTACACCGAAAGTCAGGTCACCGACGCGGAGTTTGTGGAAATCAAAGATCAGAAAAACGAAACTAAATGAGCAAGACACTTTATGTCAGCGACCTTGACGGCACCCTGATGCAGCCCGGCGCCTACTTGTCGGAAGACACCGTGAGGATGCTTAACCGCAGCATTGCCGACGGAAAACTCTTCACCATCGCCACAGCCCGCACTCCGGCCACAGTAGCCGAAATCATACGCGATGTAGACATGAACCTTCCCGGCATCGTCATGACAGGTGCCTCAATCTGGGACTCAAGACTCAACCATTACTCCGACATTAAATATATAGGCGAGCAGGCAGCGCGCGATCTCGTCGAGGCGTATCATGATGTAAACTTTCCTATCTTCCTCTTCACACTCGAAGATGAGCTGATCAACATATATCATATCGGAGGAAAGCTGAACGAACTTGAACAGCAGTTCATGGCCGAGCGCATCGACTCCCCCTTCAAGTGTTTCCACATCTCACACGACGCTCGCGAAATTCTTCCCGAACGCTTCGATAAGGTTATACTTTTTTACGGCATGCAGCCCAACCCGGCTGCGGAAAAAGCCTTGGAGCGCACCCTGCTCGTGCCGAATGCACGCCCTCAGCTCTATCATGACTTCTACGGCCCGGAAATCGGAATCGTCGATGCCTTCTCGCCGGAAGCCACCAAGGCCAATGCCGTGTTAAGCATGAAGCGGCGCACAGGTGCCGACCGCGTAGTGGCGTTCGGCGACAACCTTAACGACATCCCCATGCTTCAGGTAGCCGACATAGCCGTAGCCGTCGAAAACGCACTCCCCGAAGTGAAGGAGATTGCCGACATAGTGATCGGCCCGAACACCGAAGACTCCGTAGCCCGCTTCATCGCCGAAGACAACGGTGATCTAAAGTGCCCATAACTCCTAACTCCTAATTACTAATTCCTAATTAAAGCAATGAAGCTCAAGGGGTTTGACCGACGCACCGGGAAGATGTTGCTGATTGCCGGCTCGGCGATCGCCATGTTTCTCTTTCTGATGGTCAGCAATAACCTCGTAAAAGAGTTGGCAAACCAGGAGCGCGACCGAATGCGCATCTGGGCACAGGCCACCGAACGCCTCGCCAAAGCCGACGTGGATTCAGACTTTGAATTTCTGTTAGGCATAATCTCGCAGAACAACTCAATCCCCGTGCTCATCTGCGACAAAACGGGCAATATCACCGAATTCCGCAACTTCTCCCTCCCCGACAAAGGAGACCAGGATAAATCGCTATTCATCGAACTCTCCTCGCGCAACCGCGAATATCTTCAGAAACGGCTGCAAAAGGCGATCGGCACCGCCCCACTCTCAGAAGCTATAAAAAACAACCGGCATTTCATTGAAATCGAGCTGTTAGGCGGAGAAAACCAATACATCTTCTACGAAGACTCGCGTCTGCTTAGAAGTCTCAGCATCTATCCTTACATCCAGATGGCGGTGATGATAATCCTCGCGGTCATAATCTATTTCGCAGTGGTCTACACAAAGCGCGCCGAGCAAAACCGCGTATGGGTCGGACTCTCGAAAGAAACCGCCCACCAGCTCGGCACACCCATCTCATCGCTCATGGCCTGGACAGAATATCTGCGCACCACCGGTATCGAAGAGGAGATCGCCGGCGAAATCGACAAAGATGTGAAACGCCTCTCGGTGATCGCCGACCGATTCTCAAAAATCGGTTCGCAACCAGAAATGCAGCTCGAATACCTCAACGAAGTCATAGCCAGATCGCTCGACTATATGAAAAGTCGCGTCTCAGGCCGCGTGGCCATCACCATGCACCTCTCCGACGATGACCACGGCGTGCAGCTATCGCGCCCTCTGATCGAGTGGGTAATGGAAAACCTCACCAAGAACGCCGTCGACGCCATGCAGGGTGAAGGAAAACTCGACATAACCACAGGCTCCGACAAAAACATAGTCTGGGTCGAGGTCAAAGACACAGGCAAAGGGATCGCCCGCAAAAACTTCAAGACCGTCTTCAATCCCGGCTACACAACCAAGAAACGCGGTTGGGGCCTCGGCCTCACGCTCGTAAAGCGCATAGTCGAGGAATATCACGGCGGAAAAATCTTCGTAAAAGAATCCGAAATCGGACGCGGCACCACATTCCGCCTCGAATTCCCCTCAATCTAACGTTACCTCCATGTTTCAGTTATCTAAAGAGGAGTGGAGTCAGATGTCATCACAAAATTGTGATGACCAATCCTGTGTGAATCATCGAGCGTCTTTTTTTTTGTGATAAGCACACTTTTTATTAATTTTGTAAACTCTAATAAGTTAATCAGAACCCGTAAAAAACTTTACGCGCTAAAACAATATGGATATATCATATAAATGGCTTAAGAGATTCATCGATTTTGATCTGAATCCGCACGATCTGGCCGCCACGCTCACTTCGTTAGGTCTTGAATGCGACACTGTCGAGGAGGTGGAGAGCATCCGCGGCGGTCTCCGCGGTGTTGTCATCGGCAAAGTGCTCACTTGCGAGGATCATCCCGACTCCGACCATCTTCATGTAACCACCGTCGACATCGGCGGCGAAGCACCGGTGCAGATCGTGTGCGGCGCCCCGAACGTGGCAGCCGGACAGACTGTCGTTGTTGCTACCGTGGGCACCACGCTCTATGACGGCGACAAGGAGTTTCAGATCAAGAAATCAAAGATACGCGGCAAGGAGTCGTTCGGCATGATCTGTGCCGAGGATGAACTCGGATTGGGCACTGACCACGCCGGAATCATCGTTATCGACGAGGAGGTGAAGCCCGGCACACCCGCTGCCGAATATTTCAAGGTCGAAAGCGATTACCGACTTGAGGTGGAGCTTACCCCCAACCGTGTTGACGCAGCCAGCCATTACGGTGTGGCCCGCGACCTTAAAGCCAAAGAATGGAGCCTTATCAATCAAGGCGAAAAAACGGGTGAATATCCCGAGGTAACCATCCCCGATGTGTCGTCGTTCGCTACAGACAAGGCTGATGACGCCGTAATCGTGAAGGTGGAGGATACGCAGGGTTGCCCCCGCTATTCAGGAATCACCATCCGCGGCGTGGAGGTTAAGGAATCGCCAGAATGGCTTAAGAATCTGCTTATCGCAGCCGGTCAGCGTCCGATCAACAATATTGTCGACATCACCAACTTCGTACTTCTCGGTATCGGCCAGCCGTTACACTGCTTCGACCTCGACAATGTCAAGGGAGAGGAGATTGTGGTCCGCACCTGCGAGGAGGGCACAGTCTTCGTCACTCTCGACGGCGTGGAACGCAAACTCAGCGACACCGACCTCATGATATGCGACACGGAGAAGCCTCTTTGCATCGCCGGCGTGTTCGGCGGTCTCAACTCAGGTGTGACAGAGTCTACAAAGAATGTCTTCATCGAAAGCGCATGGTTCAACCCCACCCGCGTTCGCCGCACAGCCCGTCGCCACGGTCTTTCAACCGATGCTTCTTTCCGCTACGAGCGCGGTGCTGATCCCTCAATAACAATTTATGCTGCCAAGTTGGCCGCTGTGTTGATAAAGGAACTTGCCGGGGGAGAAATCTGCGGTGGTCTAATAGACGTTCTCAGCGAACCGATAGTGAAGAAAGAGCTTGATTTCTCACTCACATATTGCAACAACCTCATAGGCAAGAATCTACCCGCCGAATTAGTAAAATGCATCCTCAAGGCATTGGAATTCGATGTCGAGGAGACAGCTGATCCCGATGTGCTCCATCTCAAGGTGCCCACCTATCGCGTGGATGTTTACCGCCCCTGCGATGTGGTTGAGGAAATCCTGCGTGTCTATGGCTACAACAACGTTGAGATCGACAGCGAGATGCACATATCCCTCTCTCAGCGCACCGCCACCGACGAGAGCTACGATATGCAGCAGACCATCAGCGAACAGCTTACCGCTATCGGATTCTCCGAGATAATGAACAACTCTCTCACTTCCGTAAGCTATTACGAAAGCTCGGAGCTTTATCCCCTCTCGGAGTGCGTAAAACTCATGAATCCGTTGAGCAGCGACCTCGGCGTGATGCGCCAGACGCTTCTTTACGGCGGTCTCGAATCTATCGCGCACAACATCAACCGCAAGATGGCCGATCTCAAATTCTACGAGTTCGGTAACGTATATAAGTTCAACCCGGCTAAAGAATCCACTGCCGAGAAACCCCTCGCCCCATATTCGGAGCGCATGGAGTTAGGATTGTGGATTACGGGCCGAAAGGAACAACCTTCGTGGAATGTCAAAGCTGAGGAAGCTACTGTCTACGATCTCCGTGGCATCGTGGAGAACATCTTCCGCCGTCTCGGACTCGCCGATGCAGCCTGGACATTTACCCAGAGCAGCAACGAGATTTTCTCAGCCAAACTGGACATCACAGCCCGTTCGGGCAAACAGATTGCCGAAGTAGGCTTGGTACGCTCCACCGTGCTTAAGAAATTCGACATAGAGCAGAGCGTGGCCTACGCCGCAATCGACTGGGAGACACTCTTCAAACTCACGGCGAAGAACACCGTAACCTACGCTGAGTTGCCTAAAACGCAGCCCGTAGACCGCGACCTCGCGCTTCTCGTCGACAAGGGAATGAAGTTCGCAGACATCGACGCGGCTATCCGCAAGGCAGAACGCAAGCTGCTGCGCGACGTTCGTCTCTTCGACGTATACGAAGGGAAAAATCTCCCGGCAGGCAAGAAATCGTATGCCGTTAGCATCAAACTTCAGGATGCAGACAAGACCCTCACCGACAAGCAGATCGAATCGGCCATGAGCCGCGTGATCGCCGCCCTCAAAGACCTCGGTGCCGAACTTCGCTAAAGCATAGAAAAGTAACGCTGGCACTCCGTGACAGCGAAATCCGCCACCACGGAGTGTCGGCGCTACAAAAAAACTGAAAACCGAAAACTAAAATCCAAATATGGGAAGAGCATTTGAATATCGCAAAGCAAGAAAACTGAAACGCTGGGGCAACATGAGCCGCACGTTTACCCGCATCGGAAAAGAAATCACAATTGCCGCAAAAGCCGGCGGCCCGGATCCTGACATGAATCCCCGTCTGCGCGTGCTGATGCAGAACGCCAAGGCAGCCAATATGCCGAAAGACACCGTGGAGCGTGCCATCAAGAAAGCCACCGACAAGGATGCCGGCGACTACAAGGAGGTCGTATTCGAAGGATACGGACCCTTCGGTATCGCAATCGTTGTCGAGACTGCAACCGACAACAATCAGCGCACCGTCGCAAACGTTCGCAGCTACTTCAACAAATACGGAGGTTCACTCGGTACACAGGGTTCACTCTCATTCCTGTTCGACCACAAGAGCGTGTTTCACATCAAACCGTCGGAAGGTATCGACCACGACGAATTCGAGCTTGAACTGATGGACTTCGAGGCCGAACTTGAGGCAGACGAGGAAGAATGGCTCATCTACGGCGCATTCGACCAGTTCGCCAACATCCAGAAATTCCTTGAGGACAAAGGTGTTGAGATTGTTTCAGCCGAGTTCGAGCGTATCCCTACCGACTATAAGGAGGTGACTGCCGAACAGCGCGAACAGCTCGACAAACTCCTCGAAAAGTTCGAGGACGACGAAGACGTGCAGAACGTTTTCCACAACATAAAAGAGGAGGACTAATCCCCGTATACCAGAATCTATAGGATAAAATGACCCTGAAAGCCGCCTGCTTTCAGGGTTTTCTTTATAATCGCAACCTATCGTAGCAAATCGCTAATATTTAATATAATTGCTAAAAATTACAATTAATTGAGTGGAATTAGAAAATATGTTATATCTTTGTCGGTGAATCCAAATGCCTCCGGCAACGCGCACCGGCCCCGGGCCGACGTCCGCTCTTTGTTCACTCGCGAATAATATATGTAATTGAAAGGAGAAAATGCTATGACACAGCTGACTATAAATGTTGAAGATAAGTCGATATTGCCCCATCTTAAGAAAATTCTAAATGCTTTGGAGGGAGTGTCGATATCCAAATCTGAAAAGAAACGTAAAAAAACCGGTATTGAGGAATCGTACGAGGATGTTCGCGCGGGCAGAGTCACGCATTGCAAAGATGTTGATGATATGTTTCATCAAATACTTGGAATATGAGCTACAATCTTTCTTATTCAAATAAATTTAAGAGAGCTCTTAAGAAATGCTATAAGAGAGGGTTGGATGTTGAGAAGCTAAGAGGTGTAATCAGAATTCTTGTAGAAAAAGGTTCGCTTCCCGCTCTATACCGTCCCCATAGGCTTTCCGGAAAGTTTGGCGGTGCATGGGAATGCCATATAGAACCTGACTGGCTATTGGTCTGGGAACAAAATGATACCGAACTGACTTTGCTGATGATTGAAACCGGAACCCATTCGGACATCTTTGGATAAATCTATTTTGGTCCATAAGAAAAAATCGGCGAATATAAATCACCTGAGACTAAAAACAAGGAGAGATTTGAGTACTATTCTGCGCGACACTTTGTCACGAAGTGTATATTCATTCAGATTATATACTCCGCGCCATACGATCTCAGTTCAATGCCGCAAGATCCGTTAATGCAACAATAAACAAACCCAATTCAAGAAATCAATAAAAATATAATAGTGTTTTTCACACAATGAACCTACCTATCAAATCATTAGCCGCTCTTTTAATCATGACCGGTGCCGTAGCCGCACCTACTGAGGCAGGCCTGTTCAAGAAGAAAAAGAAAGAGGTAAAAACCGAACTCTCCCAGGCGCAGAAAGACAGCATCGCACTTGCCAAGATAATCGGAGACATCAAAGAAACGAAAACAGGCATGTTCGATTTCATCACCAACAAAGAGGGACAGCTTTTCATGCTTCTGCCCGACAGTGCCTTTAACGACACTTATCTGCTCATAAGCCGCATCTCGGGCCTTTCGAGCACCAACGACCTCGTGGCCGGTCAGATGAATATCACCCCGCTTGCCGTCTCTTTCTCGAAAGATGACAACAAGGTGTTCATGCACCTTGTCAACACCGACGACATGGTGGAGGAGGCAGACCCCATCCGCATAAGTTTCGACCGCAATATGCTTGATCCCGTGGTACGCGGCTTCAAGATTCAGGGCAAATCCAACGGCAAGACCGTGATCGATGTCACTGATTTCTTCCTCCGCGACGACAAACTCATATCTCCTATCAAAGATATCGATCCCATGTCGCGCGCGCTCTCAGGCCGCGATGCTATCGAAGGCATATATTACGGTGATGGCTCAGCCATCACCGCCGTGAAGTCGTTTCCCGACAACGCTATGGTGCAAAGCCGTCTCTCTTACAAAACCCGCAAGGTTACTCAGCCCTATACTGTCGACGTGTCGCGCTCTTTCCTCCGTCTGCCGGAGAAGCCGATGAAGATGCGCCTGCAGGATAACCGCGTAGGTTATTTCTACGATCTGAAACGTCAGTACACCTCAAAGACCGATAAATTAGAGAAATATCTCATCATCAACCGTTTCCGCATGGAGCCCAAAGATGAGGAGATGGAGGCTTATCTTGCCGGAGAACTGGTGGAACCCAATAAACCCATCATCTTCTATGTCGATGCAGCCTTCCCCGAGAAATGGGCGAATGCAGTGAAAGAGGGTATCGAATACTGGAACGCGGCTTTCGAGGCCGCAGGATTCAAAAACGCAATCCAGGCGAGAGATTACCCCACCGACAATCCTGAATTTGATCCGGACGATATCCGCTTCAACTGCGTGCGCTATTGCGTCACCCCTACCGCCAACGCTATGGGACCGTCCTATATCGACCCTCGTTCGGGTGAGATCCTCGGTGCCGACGTGATCTGGTATCACAACGTGATTTCGCTTGTTCACAACTGGCGCTTTGCCCAGACCGGCGCAGTCGATCCGCGCGTACGTAGCAAAGTCTTCGACGACGACGTAATGTATGAATCACTTACCTACGTTGCCGCCCATGAGATCGGCCACTGCCTCGGACTCATGCACAATATGGGAGCATCTTACGCCTACACTATCGAGAATCTCCGCGACCCGGAATTTACCCAGAAATACGGCACTACCCCCTCGATCATGGACTATGCCCGCAACAACTTCGTGGCTCAGCCCGGCGACCTCGAACGCGGCGTGCGCATGACTCCCCCTCCGGTGGGCGTTTATGACATCCACGCTATCAACTGGGGTTACAGACTCATCCCTGAAGCCGAGACTCCGTTCGACGAACGCCCCGTGCTCAACAAATGGATTGCCGAAAAAGAGGGTGACCCGATGTATGAATTCGGCGCACAGCAGTTTCTCGGGCTCGTAGACCCCACAGATCAGACAGAAGACCTCAGCAACGACCAGATCACAGCCGGCGACATGGCTATCTCCAACCTCAAGATCATCATGGACAACTTCGAGGACTGGGCCGGCGAGAAAGACCGTCCCTACGACGCGCTTCTTGACACATACAAAGCCGTGATAAGCCAGTATCTGCGTCACGTAGGCCATGTGATGCCATATATCGGCGGGGTGGTTTACAAGGAAATCCGTCAGGGCAACGGCAACGAGCCGATGCGCACCTTCATCTCCAAAGCTGACACCAAGCGCGCCATCGACTGGCTCCTCAATCAGGCCCGCACCTGCGAATGGCTGATGCCCAACGATCTCGTAGAGAAATTTGAAGATCAGCCAAGATGGAAAGAAAACCTGCAGAAGGCTGTGGTGTCAAGTATGTTCTCTTCGGTGAATATGAACCGCATTAAACGCGGCCACGAACTTGACCCGAAAGATCATTACGCCCTGCGTGAATATCTGGATGAGATCGTAAACGGCATTTTTGCCACCACCCTCGCCGGCAAGAAAATCAACGACACGGAACGCGTGCTTCAATCGACCGCCATCGATCTTATGGCCGCCGCTTCCGGCCTTCCGAATGCCGCCGGCGCCTCGTCGAAGGGTATCACCGATGCATACGCCGACATGATGCAGATGATGGCCGAGCCCTCTATCCCATGCTCGCTCGATCACGCACGCTGCGCGCACGACCATGACGAAGATGCACATTCATTCTTCCGTATCGCCATGGGCGACCCGGCACTCCCTCTCGGAGAAATGCAGCCTATGATGACCGCGCGCCTCAAATCAATGCTCAATATGTATCGCTCGGCGAAAGCTCCCGATGCTCCGACGCGCGAATATTATGACTTCCAGATACGCAAAATCGAGCGGATTCTGAAAAACGACTGATTCTGACGATCGGGGATGTCGCCTTAGCTGCGGCCTCCACGATTGCAATAATAATGCTCAGACTGCGTTATTACCAGACATATAGGTTAAAGATTATCAGAAATTAATCGGTCAGAAGAAAAGACACCAACCCGGTGCCGATTTATATGCCGCTTCCTTCCCTTCGGGCACAAGGAGGCGGCAGTTTTTATAGAGCTCCGTTTCGTCGGGCTCGAAGATGAAACTATTGCAGTCGAACGTCGGAGGCACCGGCGACATCACCGTCAGCCTGCTCAGATTGCGGCAACCGCTGAAGATTAGCTCTCCGAGCATATTCCTGTTGGCAGGCATAACGGCGCTTTCAAGCGAGACGCACTCGGAAAAGGCATAAGACTCCAATTCCTTCATCATTGCAGGCAGCTTTATATGGCGCAATGACGTGCAGCATGAGAAAGCATTTGAGCCGATATGAGACACTCTCGCCGGGATGGATATGGAATCGAGCGACGCGCAATAGGCAAAAGCGTGAGAACCTATATCCTGCAATGTGCTGGGAAGAATAACCGTGGTCAATGCCGAATCCCAAGCGCAGACATATTTAGGCAGCGCTTTTACGGATGCCGGGAAGGATAGCTCTTTTAAAGAGGAGCATTCGCGAAAAGCTCCTTCACCAATCTTGACTACTGAATTCGGCAGCTCAATCTTTTCAATGCCCGTGCATCCGAGGAAAGCATATTCACCTATCTCTTTCAGCTTTGATGGCACCTCGAAACACACTTCGGTGATATCATCGCGGTCCTGATACGCATACGCCGGTATCTTCTCGACATTGCTGTCGATAACCAACACCGCGCTCAAAACCAAAATTGATAATGACATAGAGTTAAGATATAAGTGAGAAGTGAGAGGTGAGAAGTGAGAGGTGAGAAGTGAGTGTCCATAATTCCTAACTCCTAACTCCTAACTCCTAATTCCTAATTCCTAATTAAATGAGGTGTCCCTAACTCCTAATTCCTAATTGGATTGAATTCAGGTGGGAGTATCTTGGAAGCATCAGCCGTGTCAACTTTCACGACCACGATTTTGGATTCACCACGCCATGGCAATGTCGCTGAATACTTCTTATAGGAGACACGAGCAGGCAAATTGGCATATTGCAACCGCAGCAGCGCGGCCGCAACAGCTCCATCCTCAACAGAAAAAACGAAATCTCCATTATAAGAGCGCGTAGTGTCCATTATCTCCTTGTATGGTATCATCACCCCCTCGTAAGTTTTGAAATACTTGCCACGGCTCTGAATGTCGTCGACATAGCCGTATTGCACCGCCTCCGAAACCTCGGGGGTGAAGAAGTGCATATACACTCCGATTCCGATGGCGATACAGATAGCTATCATCGCACACCATCCCCATATCATCCATCGTTTCGAGGGGCGCAGATGCTCAAACTCCGGCTCCGACTGATCCCAATAATCGGGATCTTCCGGCTTGAGAGCAGGCTGCTTGGGAGCCTTCGGAGCTTCGGGCACCGCAGGCGAATCGAAAAAATCTTCTTTATCGTCGTCGAAATTCACAGTTCTATTATTTAGGAGTTTGGAATCAAATGCTTCGCATTAAGTATAAAGTATTAAGTCTAAAGTAAAAGTAGAGCTATTCTTATTACTTATTACTTATCACTTATTACTTATATTTATCGCTCTTCTTGTCGATAGCGATGTAGGCCATCGTGAAGATGCCGAGCATAATAAGCATCACGGTTTGCCCGGACCAAACGAGCATAGAGAATGCCGTGCCGTCGGGTTGCGATATTCCGTAGATGGCGAGTCCGAACATCACAGCGAGGTTCCATGGGCCGAGACCGCCGTTTGACGGGATGGCCATTCCGAACGAGCTGAGTATGAAGGCCACCAACGCCGGAACAAGACCGTAACCGAGATCGGCCTCCGTGCAAAGATCGCGGGTGAAGGGGAAGGCGAAGAATGCCACATAAAGCTGCAGGAAATAGCAGGCCCAGATAGTGATAGAGTATAATAAAAACGCCCACTTCCCTTCCATCTTAGTGATAATCGCGAAACCTTTCCATGTGTCGATGATCCATTTACGGAGCTTTGCGATAGCGGTATTATTGCAACCGAAGTAAAAAAGAGCCCATACGCCGACACAACATCCCACAATCACAATCCAAAACAGCGGAGACTGCACCGTACTTAGAATTCCTTGACCCACAGGATATTTCGTAAGAAACGAATCAATTGCCGGAGCGGCAACAATGAAGGTAAGTATGGTCAGGAAACATACGCACACCGCATCTGACAAGCGGTCGGCTACCATTGAGCCAAGCACCTTCGTAAACGGAGCGTCCTGTCGACGGGCAATATATGTGCAACGCCAAACCTCACCAAGACGTGGAAAAACAAGGTTGAGGGCATAGCATCCGAAAATAGAGCAGCAGAGTGCCAGCACCGGCGGACGGATACCTAAGCTCTTGAGTTGCAGACGCCAGCGAAGAGCACGGGCGATGTGCGAAAACATACTCAGCCCCATCGTGCAAAGAATCCACCAGTAATCGACTCCATGACGGATAATGTCCATCATCTCGCCGAAATGAACTTTGCGGAACATATACCACACCATAAGCACTGTCAGCGCCAGGGGCAGCAGCCATCTGAGAATCATCCCGATGATTCCTTTTGATCCTTTTTTCTTATTTAGGTCTTCCTCCGCCAGAACCTCTTCGGTTAGTGTTTCAGGAATATTGTTGTTATTGTCGCTCATAACGATGTTATTTGAAAGCAAAGAGAGAACGTCGCCCGAAGGGCGGTGCTCGGTGCCAAAGACACTTTGCCTTACCGCAAATTTAATTAAAATAGTTCGGATGACAAAAATTCCACCTCTTTAAAGGCATAAATGCGCTCGTTTTGCTCATTTTCCGGTTGAATATGCAGCAATCCTCCCGGTTCCACGCCCATAATCCGACCTTTATATCGTTCTCCCGAGGCAACATCACTGAATGGATAAGTCCGTTTGTCGTATCGCCACATCCTACCCTTGTACTCCTCATGAATCCGCTCCCTACCCTCTTTTGTCCGAATCTGCAAGAGTCGATTGCAAAGCAGACGAGCATACTCTCCGAGCAATTCGCCGAGGTCATGATCTTTCCCTGAAATCTGCTTGATAGAGATAGGATTGGGAGCGTCGCTGCGGAACACTTCCTGATTCACGTTTATGCCGACTCCGGCAATGGTTCGTGTAATTTCCATGCCGAGCAGAGCATGCTCTATGAGGATGCCGCAGATTTTCTTATCGCCGACATATATATCGTTGGGCCACTTTACTTTAGCCTCAATCCCGCAAACCTCCAATAGGTCGCACACTGCCAAAGCCACCGCCTCACTGACAGCGAACTGCTCCGAGGGCAAAACGCCTTCGGGTCGCCACAGCACCGAAAAAGTGAGATTCTTACCCGGTTCCGCTTCCCAGTGGTTGCCGCGTTGACCGCGCCCGGCTGTCTGTTCATCGGTAACTATTACCGTCAGCCGCCCGTCAGATTCCGGATAAGGCAACCCGGCTGCATAGCTATTTGTCGA
>JAIEAO010000041.1 GCA_029071345.1 Muribaculaceae bacterium
TTGCAATATTACCTAAAAATTACTTTTTCGATAAAAATTAACTAACATATTTTCACTAATCATTATTTTTAATGGGAAATTTTACTACTAAAATTTTACTGACCGGTGCGGCGGCTATTGTGGCGGCCTCTGCCGGTGCTGAAATTGCGTTCAACGCAGTAGTCTCGTTCCCTACCGAAAATGCAGGTGTATATCAGTTCAACACTAAGGAGTATGATCCGAAGTTAGTGAAGAACCAGATATTCGCCAGCGGAGGCGGTATCGCTTACGACGACGGCTACTATTATGGTGTTCGCGTGGAGACCATCATGGGTATAACTGCTGTGGAGCAGAAAAGCTACAAGATGTCTGACTGGAGCGTAGATGAGACTTACTCCGGAAATATCGTCGATATCGCGACAGCCAATACATTCGATGCAGACCTCGGTCTGGCTGTAGGCTGTTATTATAACGAGGACGGCGAGACTTTCCGTTTCTGCACCATCAATGTTCCCTATTGGGGCAAAACTAAGATCTCAGACCTTCCGAACCCCTGGGGAGCTTGCGGCTTCAATAAAGATGGAGTGCTTTACGCTGTAGAGTCTACGACAGGTAAACTCTTTACTGTAGATTTAGGCAACGGAGCCATGACGCTCGTTGGCGAGACCGGCCTTATCAACGAATCGATCACAGGCGGATTTATCGACAAGGAATCCAGCACCATGATTTATGCCATAAAGAGTGAGGCTGCCACCGCGCTTTACAGCATAAATCTCGCAACTGCAGCCGCTACAAAACTTTATGACCTCGAAAACAAGGAGCAGTTGGGCGGTTTCTTTATTCCTGCTAAAGAATATGCGGCTAATGTGCCGGGATTATACAGCTCCAAGCCTTCCATCAGTTTCGATGGAACAAAACTTGAGGGTAAATTCTATTACTATCCTCCGAGAAACACCTACGACGGAAACAAAGCCGAAGGCGAAGTGACCTATCACATCTATGCAAACGGCAAGGAGATCCAGACCGGCACAACCACGTATGGATTAAACCGTCAGACAGCCAATATCACGGTGGATGCACCCGGATATTACTGTTTTTCGATTGCTTTCAGCAACGAGGCCGGCGAAGGTCCGCGTCAGCGCGCGGATGCCAAGTATCTCGGCCCTGATACGCCTAAGGCTCCGACTGCCAACTACACTCCCCTCAGCTATGCTGACGGTAAGGTAACCGTGCGCTGGGGTGCCGTATCGAGCGGTGTGCATGGAGGTAACATCAACACTTCCGACCGAGTATATCGTGTGACCCGCTATCCCGAAGGTAAAGTCATCTCAGCCGCAGACCTCAAGACTACATCTATTGTAGATGAGATCGAGATGCCGGCAGCACGCACCGAGTACTGGTACACCGTCGAGGCTGTAGATGGTGAGAAGGTTTCTCTTCCTTACACCACTCCGAAGTTCGAGCTCGGTCCGATAGCACCTCCGTATCAGACAGAGTTTGCCAACTCCACCGATTTCTTCGGATACTCAACGCTTAACGGCAGCACAGACAACAAAACATGGAGCTACGATTCTGATAAATGTGTCAAGGTTTCTACAAGTTCCAAACCTGCCGACAATTATCTCCTTCTTCCACAGCTGAAAGTTAAACCCGGCGAGAGCTACACCGTAACCATCCAGGCACGCTCTTACGGCAGCAACTACACTGAGGAGTTTGAGGTGGTATCAGGTAGCAAACCCACTGTGGAGGGCCTTAATCAGACCGTGATTGAGAAGAGTCAGGTTTCCATGACTTCAACCACCGACAAGTGGACTACCTTCACCGGCACTCTCAACGCTCCGGCTGAAGGTCCGTGTTATATGGCCGTTCACGCCACCACACCCACCAACGGCGGATATCTTTACATTCAGTCGATCACTATTTCCAAAGGTATGAGCGAAGGCGCACCGGCGGCGGTTACCAATCTAAAAGCCACACCGGCAGCCAATGGCGATCACTCAGTGGTGTTGGAATTCAACCTCCCGGACAAGAACCTCGGCGACGACGCACTTACTGAGATAACAAAGGTAGAGATCATGCGTGATGGCGAGGCGTTGAATACACTCACATCCGATCTCACTCCGGGAGCGGCTGTTTCTTACACCGACTCTGAGAACGTTGCAGCCGGCAACCATACCTATACCGTTATTTGCTCCAACAGCATAGGAGAAGGCACAGAGGCTTCGACTTCAGTGTTCGTTGGTTTCAGCGCACCTGTTGAGGTTGAGTCTGTAAGCATGTCGGAACCCGCTGAAGGTCATGTATTGGCCACATGGTCTCCTGTAACTAAGGATGTCGACGGAAGAGCGCTCTCAGCCAAGGATGTCAAATATAATGTTTACAAATACTATGCTGGTGAGACATATCCCGTAGCGGAAAACGTAGAGGGCACGTCTATCGTATACGATGCTTTCAAAGAGTTCGAGGGCTTCGATGATCAGCGTTTTGTGCAGACACTCGTTGAAGCTGTGACAGAAGGCGGCGTTTCAAAGATCAAGCCATCAGATCTAACCCCCATCGGCAAGCCTTACTCTGCTCCCTGGGCAGAATCATTCGCCGATTGCAAGGTTAGCTCTATTTTCGGTAACCAGATTGTGAAGGGCAGCGACAAATGGACGATGGTTCCGTCAGACGACTTCGGCACAACACCTGCGGATAACGACGGCGGTATGATGTATTTTGAGGCATACGGCGGAGGCATCTGCTCACTCCTCACTGGTAAGATTGATCTCGGCGACGTTGTCGAGCCGGCATTCCTTATGCAGGTGTTCCACTATGCAGGTTCGAGCCCCAACGAAAACCTTATCGAGGTTGAGGTTCGTCCTTCATACGCCACTGAGTTCACCAAGGTTTACAGCTCTACTCTCATGGAGTTGGGTAATCCCGGTGAATGGGTGAAGGTGACAGTGCCTTTGGCAGATTACGCCGGCGATGTGGTGCAGCTCCGCATGACTGCTACCAATAAGACCTACGCTATGACACACCTCGATGACATGCGCGTCACCTCTAACGCTCCCTACAATATGGCTATCACCAATGTCTCTGCACCCGGCTCAGTTGACCCCGGCACACCGTTCAATATCGTTGCCGAGATCGAGAACGCCGGTACAGAACGTGCCATCGGATATAAAGTCAATCTCTATCTCGATGATGAGCTCATCGAGAGCAAGAAAGGTGCCGAACTGATGCCCGAGGAGAAAGCTACTGTTAAATTCGAGCAGGAGTTCAGCGTGTTCGAAGTTGCAACCCACTCTTACAATGTGGAGATTGAGTATGGTCCCGATATGTTCATGGGTGATAATACCTGGAATATGGAGGTTACCGTACGCTCCAACTCGCTTCCCGTGGTAACAGACCTTAAGGCAGAGCCTCATGCAGATGGCGCACTTGTTTCCTGGACAGCTCCCTCAGCTCAGGTGAAGACAGCTGTAACTGAAAACTTCGACGCACCCGCGTTTTCATGGGCTACACAGATCGAAGGCTGGACATTCTTGGACCTTGACAAGGGCACAATCGGCGGAATCGGCAATAAGCAGCTCCCCGTCAATGGCCGTCAGTCATTCTTCGTGTTCAACAATACTCTTCCTGCTCTTCAGGCCGGTAACGTAGCATCCTTCAATGCACATTCCGGCACACAGTATCTTTGCTCAATGTATTCAGCCAAGGGTGGTGAGCCTGTGCAGAGCGATGACTGGGCTATCTCTCCCGAGCTTACAGGCGATCCCCAGATGATCAGCATGTACGCAAGCAGCTTCCCGTCCGATCCCGATCAGCCTCAATATCTTGAGACATTCCAGATTCTCTACTCTGACACTGACACCGATCCCGAAAACTTCAAACTCATCGAGGAATTCGCTAATATTCCCGCACAGTGGTTGAAATATTCGGCATATCTCCCCGAGGGTGCGAAGTATTTTGCTATCCGTTGTGTCAGCAACTATCAGTACATGCTGTTTGTAGATGACGTAACATTTACATCCAAGAACAGCCCCTTAGTTACATTGACACCTTCAGGCTACAACGTATATCGCGACGGCCAGAAACTCAATGAGGAGGCTGTCACAGCAACTAACTACGTTGATACAACTGTCGGCAAAGAGAAAGACGCTGCAGATATCGTAAAATATCATGTCACTGCGCTTTACGATGAGGGAGAGTCACTGCCTTCAGAGTATGTAGAGTTCGATGCATCCACAAGCGGTGTGAATATCATCAACGGTGAAACACTCACCATCGGCACCACTTCAGGCGCAATCGTAGTGACAGGTGCAGAAGGCCTTTCAGTTGAAGTATTCTCTACCGAAGGTCAGGCCATTGCAACCGTTGAAGGAAAAGATGTAACCAAGATCAACGTTACAGCAGGGCTTTACATTGTTAAGGCAGGCAACACATCGGCAAAAGTTATGGTTCGCTGATCCCTGCGGCAATAGCCAAACCCCTAATAACACAAATCCGTCGGAGAGCGTTTACTCCGGCGGATTTTTTAGTTCGCTACATCAGCGTACAGTAGGGTCGCGGCATGCCGCGACCGCGTCAACAAAAAAGAGGTCTGTAACCGAGCGGTTACAGACCTCTTCAGGGGGGGGGCGTATACACAACTGCCCCGGCCGGCGAATAGTGAGGGGTATAGCTCGGGGGGGGG
>JAIEAO010000042.1 GCA_029071345.1 Muribaculaceae bacterium
AGTGTAGATCTTTTCGAGGAGCTGACGTATCTGGAGGTTATATTTGCCGTTCTGATCCCAGAGGATGTCGCGGCCCATCTGCGCAGCCTGCGACAGATAATAGAGCATCTTCTTCTGATCGAGAGTCAGGCGTGAATACTCGGGAACTTCATAACGAAGCACCTCGATGTCGGCGAATCTGTCGACATGGAAATTGAAATTTTTATCTTCCACAGCATTGGCTGCGGTTGAAGCCAAAGTGGCGATCATGATTGATGTTATTGTTTTTTTCATATATTTTTAGGTTTTGGCATTAGATTTTAGAGAGATTTATTGGAATTATTGGAGCTATTGGAGCAATTGGAATTATTGGAATAATTCTTCTCACTTATTACCTCTCACCTCTCACCTCTCACTTCTCACTTATTACCTCTCACTTCTCACTACTCAACATAGAGGACCAGGCCTTTCAAGTATTCACCTTCGGGGTGGGCGATGTCTACAGGATGGTCGGCAGGCTGAGTGAGCTGGTGGAGTATGCGCACCTTGCGTCCCGACTTAGCAGCAGCCGTGAAGACCGCCATGCGGAACATATCTTTGGTGATGGCCTGCGAGCAGGAGAAGGTGAAGAGCACACCGCCGCTTTTGATCTTCTCGAAAGCGCGCGCGTTGAGTTTGCGGTAACCGATGAGGCCGTTTTTGATTGCACCTCGATGCTTGGCAAATGCCGGTGGGTCAAGGATGATAAGGTCGTACTTATCCTTCTCCATGTCGGCCAGATATTTGAACGCGTCGAGATCATAAATGTGGTGACGATTGTCGCCCGGGAAGTTGAGGGCGATGTTTGCATCGGTGAGAGCCACGGCTTTCGATGAAGAATCCACCGAATCCACGCTCAATGCACCTCCACGCATGGCGTAAACGGAGAAGCCCCCGGTGTAGCAGAACATATTGAGCACCTTGCGCCCTTTGGCGTATTTTTCGAGCAATGCGCGGTTCTCGCGCTGGTCTACGAAGAAACCTGTCTTCTGACCTTTAAGCCAGTCGATGTTGAACTGCAATCCATTTTCGA
The DNA here is from genome assembly GCA_029071345.1 of Muribaculaceae bacterium. Taxonomy (GTDB): domain Bacteria; phylum Bacteroidota; class Bacteroidia; order Bacteroidales; family Muribaculaceae; genus Lepagella. The sequence continues at coordinate 1,052 of JAIEAO010000042.1, forward strand.
GAGCGATATTGCCATCGTAGCTCCCGATCAGATACTCATTGTCGGGGTCCAGATGCGCCTTGTAGGGGAGAGTGGTATCGCTCTTGTAATAGACATTGCGGATTCTTGCGTCGGGGAGCACTGTGAGAGCCTCGGCAATTTTGTGTCGGGCGAAGTGCATACCCGGTGAATGGGCCTGCATAACGGCTGTGTCGCCATATATATCTATGACGAGACCGGGAAGGAAATCCCCTTCGCCGTGAACGAGGCGGAAACAGGTGTTGTCCGTACGGATGAGTCCGAGCGTGCGGCGCAATGCCCATGCACTGGTGAGACGACGTAAAAAGAAATCGTCATTGATGGTGTCTGTGCCGAAATCAAGGATGCGCACGGCGATACTTCCGATCTGATAATGGCCGACACCGAGCACGTTGCCCTTGGAGTCGGTGACGCAGACCTCGTCGCCCTCTTCGAGACCATCGGGGAGCGAGGCTATAGCTCCTGAGAACACCCAGGGGTGATAGCGCAGAAGGGAATCTTCTTTGCCGGGTTTAAGTTTTATAGTGTTCATAATTTTTAGTTCTTATTTCTTTATTTGAAGAGTCGAATTATATCCATGCCGTTGGCGTAGACGAGCAGGAGAATGAGGAGGGTCATTCCCACGATCTGTGCGCGCTCCATGAATTTCTCGCTCGGCGGACGACGGAAGATTACCTCATACAAGAGGAACATCACATGACCGCCATCGAGTGCCGGAATCGGAAGTATGTTCATGAATGCGAGTGCCACGGAGAGGAAAGCCGCGATATTCCAGAAGGCAATCCAATCCCACTTCTCGGGGAAGATAGCGCCTATACTACCGAAGCCGCCGATGCTGTTGGCGCCCTCTTTGGTGAATACCATCTTCATCGACTTGGCGTAGGAGGTAAGCCTTTCCGTACCCAACTCAACGCCTCGGGGTATCGATTGGAATATCGAGTAATGGATCTCCTTAGTGTTGAAGAAGGCCGCCGGGTCGATTTCGAGACCGATACCCATCTTTGAATTTGATGATAGGGCAACGGGAACGGAGAGCGTATCGACTGCATTTTCAGTTTTTCTAACTACAGCGAGATTCACGGTCTGGTTGTCATGGCCTTGCAGCGTTTTCAGGAAGTCATCGAGAGAGGGGGTGGCTACAGAGTCGATAGCGATAATCTCATCATTCACTTTCAGACCTGCTTTGGCAGCCCCTTCACCCGGAGCAATCTGAGTGATGCGCGTAGGGATACGGTAGGTGAAGAAGTTGACGAGAGCAGTGTCACTCTTAGCCTCATTGTCAAGGGAAAAGATGAATTTCTCGGGGATGGCGATGCTCACGGTGTCTTTGCCGTCGCGAAGCACCTTCACCTCCTTACCCTGAATGATTTTCATGCGGGCCTCGGCAGGATTTTCGAGTGTTTCGCCGTCAACGCTCAATGGTATATCGCCATTGTGAAAACCGATCTTACGCGCTTCGCCGGAGTAGGAGAAACCCATCTTGGCCTCGTGCACGGGCACATATTTTTCGCCTGTAGCATAAACAATTCCAGCGTAGATAAGGATGGCGAGGAGGAAGTTGAAGAGCACACCGGCAATCATGATGAGCAATCGCTGCCATGCCGGTTTTGAACGGAATTCCCACTTTTGGGCCGGTTTTTTCATCTGCTCCGTATCCATCGACTCGTCGATCATGCCGGCGATCTTGCAATAACCGCCGAGAGGAAGCCAACCGATGCCGTATTCCGTATCGTTCCAGAATCCTTTCTTTTTAGGTTTATCGGCATCCTTCAGCTTTTTCTGTTTACCCAAACCGCCAACATATTCTTTGGGTTTCCATTTGAACAGTTCGGTCCAGGGGTCGAAGAAGATATAGAATTTTTCCACTTTTACCCCGAAAATGCGGGCGAAGAGGAAATGACCGAATTCGTGAATTATTACCAGTATGGCAAACGCGAGAATCAGCTGCGCTGCCTTGATGAGAAATGTTTCCATTTAATTTCAGTTATCTGCTATCAGTTTTCAGTTTTCAGTTATCAGTTTTCAGCTATCAGAAGTGTCCATAATTCCTAATTGCAGTCGGTCTAAGTGTCTTCGACACCGCGCACCGGCCTTTGGCCGACGTCCGCTCTTAGCCGACTTGCGATTATTATCATAATTCCTTACTCCTAATTCCCAAGGAGGGATGCGGCTAAGGCGCGGGCCTCGGTGTTGGTCTCTACCAATTGTTCGAGAGTGGGAAACTGGATTCGAGGCATCATCTCCATCACTTTATGCACGAGCCTCGGGATTCCCATAAACGTCAGACGGCGTTTCAGGAAGGCATCGACTGCAATCTCGTTAGCGGCGTTAAGTATGCACGGCGCATTGCCACCTTCGCGTATGGCTTCAAAGGCATAACGCAGCATCGGGAATTTATCCATGTCAGGGGTTTCGAATGTGAGATTGTAGTAATGCCCGATGTGCAGGGGTGGCCTCGAAGAGAGAAGACGATCGGGATAGCTCAACGCATAGCGGATCGGGAGGTGCATATCGGGAGTGCCCAACTGTGCTTTCACCGATCCGTCGATATATTCCACCATCGAGTGTACTATCGATTGCGGATGCACCACGATTTCGATATTTTCCGGCTGGCAGTCGAAAAGCCAGCGCGCCTCGATCATCTCGAACCCTTTATTCATCATCGAGGCGGAGTCTATAGTAACCTTGGCCCCCATGCTCCAGTTCGGATGTTTCAGTGCATCATCGACCGTGACGTGCTCCAACTCTTCGAGAGTCTTTGTGCGGAAAGGTCCTCCGCTTGCCGTGAGGATGATTTTCCGCATCCTGTTACGGTCTTCACCCTGCAGGCATTGGAAAATTGCGGAATGTTCGCTGTCGACCGGCACAATCCGCGAGTCGGAATCCTTCAGAAGCGAGGTTATCAACTCTCCGGCCACTACAAGAGTTTCTTTGTTGGCCAGTGCTATGGTCTTACCTGCGCGAATAGCGTTGATGGTCGGTATAAGGCCGCTATAACCAACCATCGCCGTGACTACGGTGTCGACTTCCGGCACAGCCGCTGCTTCGGCTATGGCTTCCGCTCCGGCTTCAACCCTGATGGGTAGAGACGCAAGAGCCTCGCGAAGTTGCGGCAGATATTCCTCCGATGCGATCACTACCCGCGACGGTAAAAATTCACGCGCTTGCGCGGCCAGCAGCTCCCAGTTGCGCCCGGCGGTGAGCACCTCGGTGCGAAAGCATTCGGGATGTTCGCGGACGATGTCGAGTGTCTGGGTGCCTATTGATCCCGTTGAGCCTAAAATGGCGATATGCTTGATATTGTTGTTTCTATCGGTGTTATCCATCATTAAAAATTAATGGTGAGGAGTTGTCAGAATTTGCCGCGCGGAGCCTCGAACGGGGTGCTCTTGATTCCGGCGACATCCGGCCCTCCAATATAATCGTAAGGTATGAGCGGCAGTCCGTTGTGCCACATCATTATCTCTACATATCTTTGTCCTTTGGCATCGGCTTTAGGAGCCATTGCCACAATCTGTCCTGTCTGCAGCGCATCGCCGGCACTGACCATCGGCGACCCTAAATGAGAGAGTCTGGTCACGAATCCCTTGGCGTGCTGCATGATCACAACATATCCACCTTCACCTGCGGAATAATAAGATGCGAGCACTGAGCCGTCGGCCACACTTCTTATATCCTCGTCGGCCGCGATGGATACGACACCTTTCTCCTCGGTGCGCGACGGAGAGGTAAACACAGAGGCCTCGGTGATGGGGGAGAAGATCATGCCGTCGGCGGCGAGAGGCGCGAGCACCGAAATGTTGAAGCGTTCCCGCTCCTCCATGGCATCGATAAATTTACGCTCCAACGGTGATGAAGGAAGCAGGGAGTCTGTTGTCAGCGCGGGTGAATCGGTGCTGATGGCAGCTGAATCCACGGCGATGCGTCCTGTGTCGAACACGCGGAGCACATTGTCGATATATGCGCGGTCCTGCTCATAGACCTCAAGGATTGAATCGAGGCGAAGGATGTTGTCTTCCGTCGCCGCCCGTTCGGACTCCTTCAGATAGCCCGGAAGAAAGGTGCGCAGGGGAGTGGTCATGACGATCAGCGACCCGATGATCACGAAAAGCACCACGATTCCCGCCACCGCGCTCCAGAGCACGGCAGGAGATATCGAGATGTCGAAGATATTTTCCAGCTTCGATTCGTTCTCGATATGGATGCGATATTTGAGATGTCTTCTCATTAATAATGCGAAGTTAATAATAATTAGCGAGACGATAAGGGAAAGAAGAAAAATTTTTGAAAAAAATAAACAATAGAGCAAACAAAATTTAAAATAGCGTTGTTAGATAGATAAAATTCCTTAAAAACGGAATTTAGAAATTAAAAAACACATTATTCAATCTTAAATTAATATTTTATGAAAACAAGAAATCTTTACTACGCAATGGCGTTGATCGCCGGCACAGGAGCAACCGCAATTCCGGCATCAGCACAGGATGTATTCGTTGACGAAGCAACAACAGTTACGGAATACACATGTGACAACAGCAATCATTATTATTCAAATTGGCGCAACAACTGGTTTATCGAAGTTGACGCAGGTATTAACCAGCCCTTCGTAGAGCGCGGAGAGTCACACGGTCCGGTAGTAGACAGAAAGAAAATGACTCTTACTTACGGCTTCGGTGTAGGACGTTGGATTTCTCCTTACCTCGGTTTGCGTCTGAAAGCTCTCGGCGGCGCGATGCACTGGGATACTCCTCTGGAACAAGCTCCGACAATGGGATGGACCCGCGCACAGCACGTAAATCTCCAGGCAGAGTTAATGTGGGATATGTTCAATTCAATGGGTGGAGTTAACGACAACCGCGTGTTCTCAATCATCCCGTTCGTAGGTCTCGGTGGCGACGTAATGTGGAACTACCGCAATGCAAATGGCGACATTCCCGCAGCAACCAACGTCGAAGCCCGTCACGGCGGCCCGAAACGAGTGGTATGGACACTCCCTGTTTCAGCCGGTCTTCAGTTCCGCTTACGTCTTTGTGAGTATGTTGACTTCTTCGCAGAGGCCCGCGCAACATTCTACGGCGACAACTGGAATAACTATGTATCAGGCAACTCTGTTGACGCTAACGTAGCAGTTCTTGGTGGTTTCAACTTCAACATCGGTGGCCGCAAGTTCAACAAGTTCAACCAGTGCAACTATGTATCTGAAATCGCAGCCCTCAATGGTCAGGTCAACGACCTCCGCGCTCAACTTCTTGGCGCAGGTGCAGAAATCGCAGCTCTCCAGAGCCAGCTTCCCTGCCCCGAACCTCAGGTTGTAGCTCAGGAAGTAGTTTACAGTGCACCTCTCTTGTCAACCGTACGCTTCACCATCAACTCAGACAAGATCACTCCCGAAGAGCAGGTTAACGTCTACAACATGGCTGAATGGCTCAAGGCTAACCCCAACCAGAAAGTCGTGATCTGCGGATATGCCGACAAGGATACAGGTACATCTGAATACAACATGGATCTTTCACAGAGACGTGCAAACGCAGTGGCAGACGCTCTCGTTAACACTTACGGCATCAGCCGCGACCGCCTCTCGGTTAAGTTCGACGGTAGCTCAGTTCAGCCTTACGGAACTAACGACTGGAACCGTATCGTAATCTTCTCTCAGCAGTAATTATCAACAAGGAAGTAAAGATAGATAATATAATTCTTCGTAACGACAGGAAGGCCTCGCTTCGGCGAGGCTTTTTTTATTGCATTTTTATAAAATTATTTTGGAAAATTATTTTGTGGATTTAAATAAAGTTTGTAAGTTTGCAATATACTCATCGACAGTTTCAGAGAAGCCCGATGGGTGATGTTGTCATTATGCAACTTTTTCGGAAGTTAACGGCATTTATGGCAACGATTATTAAAAGCAAAAGATAAAAACACTCTAACCCAAATCAAAATCGTATCATGAATATTAATGAAATCATGGCCAACCTTGAGGCCAAGCATCCCGGTGAGAAAGAATATCTTCAGGCTGTGAAAGAAGTTCTTCTTTCAGTAGAAGAGGTTTACAACCAGCATCCTGAATTCGAGAAAGCAAAAATCATCGAAAGAATGGTTGAGCCCGACCGTATCTTCACATTCCGTGTAAGCTGGGTTGACGACAAGGGTGAGGTTCAGAACAACATCGGTTATCGCGTACAGTTCAACAACGCCATCGGCCCGTACAAAGGAGGTATCCGTTTCCATGCTTCTGTAAACCTTTCAATCCTTAAATTCCTTGGTTTCGAGCAGACATTCAAAAACGCACTTACTACTCTCCCGATGGGTGGTGGCAAAGGTGGTTCAGACTTCAGCCCCCGCGGCAAGAGCGATGCTGAGATCATGCGTTTCTGCCAGGCATTCATACTTGAGCTTTGGCGCAACCTTGGTCCCGACCGCGACGTTCCCGCAGGCGATATCGGCGTAGGCGGCCGCGAAGTTGGCTATATGTACGGTATGTATAAGAAACTCGCTCGCGAGAACACAGGTACATTCACCGGCAAAGGTCTTTCATTCGGTGGAAGCCGCATCCGTCCGGAGGCTACCGGTTTCGGCGCACTCTACTATACAGTTCAGATGCTTGCTGACCTCGGCACAGACATCAAGGGCAAGACTATCGCAATCTCCGGCTTCGGTAACGTAGCTTGGGGTGCCGCCACTAAGGCTACAGAGCTCGGCGGTAAGGTTGTGACTATCTCCGGTCCCGACGGTTACATCTACGATCCCGAAGGTCTCGACGCTGAAAAGATCGAATATATGCTTGAGCTCCGCGCTTCAGGTAACGATATCGTTGCTCCTTATGCCGACAAATTCCCCGGCTCTACTTTCTTCGCAGGCAAGAAACCCTGGGAGCAGAAAGTGGATATCGCCCTCCCGTGTGCTACTCAGAACGAGCTCAACGGCGACGATGCCAAACAGCTTGTTGACAACGGTGTGCTCCTCGTAGCAGAGGTTTCCAACATGGGTTGCACCCCCGAGGCTATCGACACATTCATCGAGAACCGCATTCCTTACGGCCCCGGTAAGGCAGTTAACGCCGGTGGTGTTGCCGTATCAGGTCTCGAGATGACCCAGGATGCCGAGCACCTCCAGTGGTCAGCAGAGAAAGTTGACGAAATGCTCCACCAGATCATGCACGACATCCACGAAGCTTGCGTAGAGCACGGCAAACAGGCCGACGGCTACATCAACTACATGAAGGGTGCCAACATCGCCGGCTTCCTCAAAGTAGCTGACGCCATGATGGCTCAGGGTATTATCTAATCCCCGGAACACAGGCATAAAAATCATACCCTCGGATAATCATATGACATAGGAATAAAATTACACCGGAGGGTGAGAATAAAGAATAAGAAAAGGCGGGCACTCCCCGCCTTTTCTGTGTCATTACATTCTTTCTTAGCCCGGAACGGGCGTATCAATAATATCCCCGCACAAACGAGCGAAGCGAGTGCAGTGTGGGGTAACGCACCCCCTCTTAGATAAAGCTCCGAAGGAGCGAGACAATATAAGTTTTATCCTCGATAGATTCTTAATCCGGCTTTCGTAACCAATCTCTCAAATTCTTCATCATCACTTACTGACAGATGATGTTGTTGCTGATTCTCTATGTATTTATACACGGCATCAGTATGTGATGCAGAAAGAGAAAATGCTCCATATTCATGCGACCATCCATCGAAAATTGGGAACAGCTCTGATTGCTTGATCCATTTTGATGAATTGCACTTAATATGGCGCACGAGGTCAGATAATGCTACTTCCGGACTTAGACTTAACAGTATATGGACATGATTCTTGACTCCATTTATTATATATGCCTTACTTTTCTTTTGACTAATCTCTGACGCAAGGACTGCATACAATTTACCGGAATTTTCAGGATTCAATGACCCTATTCGGTTTGCGGTGCCAAAGACCACATGATATAAGGAAGATACGTAGCTCATGAGGCAAAGATAATACAATAATATTTAACAGCCAAAGATTTATTGTCTCGCCTCTCCGAGGCTTTGATGAGTGGGAGGGATATTACCCCACACTGCACTCGCTTCGCTCGTTTGTGCGGGGTTTTTATTAGTGCGCCCGTTCCGGGCTTAATTACGGATCAATGTAAAAGTATAGTTGTTAAAATCGGGGCATAAAGGAGGGGCTGTTGCTTGCAACTGCCCTATTACGGATAACGACAGTTGGCAAGCAACTGTCGCTCCGCTTAGAGCGCTTTAACAATTCAACCATAAATTCACATTGACCCTTAATCCCCGGAGCCTATGCTATGCTACCGCGATGCTGCGAAGAGCCAATATTAATG
>JAIEAO010000043.1 GCA_029071345.1 Muribaculaceae bacterium
AAGTAAATGCACACATTTACTTGTAAAGTATAAAGTAAGAAGTATAAAGTATAAAGGTCTGCTATTCTTATCACTTATCTCTTATTTCTTATTACTAATTTGGATAAAAAGAAGAAAAATATAGTTGAGCTCACCAACTGCTCAGTCGGCGAATACAGAGAGCTTGAAAAATTGCCGCTGAAGGTGGTGGCCGACAACGTTCGCTCCATGTATAATATAGGAGCAGTCTTCCGCACATCGGATGCCTTCTTAGTGGAAGAGATTATCCTATGCGGCATCTCCGGCTGCCCGCCGCATCCCGAGATTGCCAAGACCGCATTGGGGGCGGAGGAGACCGTAAGATGGCGGCATTGTGATGACGCAGTGGAGGCGGTGAAAAAACTCAAAGAAGAGGGTTGGAAAATATGCGTGCTGGAGCAGACACACAACAGCGTTCCGCTGCAGCAGTTCCGCCCCGTGAAAGGAGAGCGTTATCTCCTTATTATAGGCAACGAGGTGGAAGGAGTGGATCAGCGGTTGGTTGATCTCAGCGACACGGTGCTTGAGATTCCGCAATACGGAGTGAAACATTCACTAAATGTCTCCTCCAGCGCATCAATCGCCCTCTGGCAGTTTTTTATATATCTTAAATGATAAAATATTTTAATAATATATGTTATGAAGAAAAGTTTAATTTTTGGGGCCGCAGCCTTAGCGATGATCGCTTTTGCATCGTGCGGCGGAGGAGAAAAGAAAGCGACGGTAGAGATAACTGATAATGCAACGTTTGAAGCCGAGCAGCCAATGGTCAGCGGTGAATACCGTGCGGTTTCATTCCAGTATGAAGAGCCCGACGGAAAAAAGATGCCGTTCGATGGCCGCCTCCTTGTATCGCTCGCACCGGAAAATTCAGTGATGTATGTATATGAGAACGGCAACCGCACTCATTTCAAAGCCATGGAGATGCTATCTAAATCATTCTCCAAAGTAGATTCAACCTTCACAGCTACCAATAGCAAAGAGAAACCGGTAATAGTGAAACCGGGAGTTGATGCCGACACACTCATTATCGTAAAAGATGACAAAACCGTGAAAGTGGCCTTCGAGCGCACTCCGATTAAAGAAATGTCGGCCATCGATGCCATGACGCGAATCTCCACACTCGTATCTAAATAATCCTGATTAAGGAAAAATTAAAAATAATTCATATAGTGCGGTATCCCATCAGATATTGCGCTATATGAATATTACATTTTCTGCATGAACTTACGATGCATCACCCGCGAACCTTTTGAGCTGCCTGCCGATATTGTAGAGCATCTCGAACAAAATTCAGAAATCGTCACCTTCAGGAAGAACGAGACCATTCTTTCTGCCGGGGAGCTTGATGCCCCTTTTTATTTTATCAGTGCCGGTCTGGCACGTCTTTATTATCCTCCCGAGAATGATGATGAAACCGAAGAGACGATACTCTTCGGAGAGGCCGGGAATATAGCTGCAGCGTTGTCTAATTTCATGCTTGGTCTGCCATCGGTGTTCGGTGTTAAAGCGGTTACCCCTGTGAAGGCTTACCGTATAAAAGCCGATGTAATCCGTAACCTTTACCGCATTGACCACACTTTCTGTCGCTGGCTGATGGAACTGTCACTGATACAGATAGCACATTTTGAAATACGCCACACTTACTTTACCGACAAAGATCCCTACCAGCGTTTTATCAAATTCATGCGCTTCAAGCCCAAATCCTACTTGCGGCGAGTTCCCGGTTACATAATAGCCTCCTATCTTTCCATCACTCCAAACGAATATTACAAAGTGAAAGAAAAATATGAGAATGACCACCTTAATGTGCCTTATGATAAAGAATTCCTTGACGCTGTAGGTCTCACCGGATTTGCTCCTGAAGAATAATAATTACAGTTAACAAAAGTTAAAATAGAGGATAGCGTGTTAAATTCACGTTTAATTAACATATATTAACATTAATAATTTTTCAATCTTTTTTCGGTTGCCTAACTTTACCCATGTAGAGTAAGGAAGATAATCGTATCTTCACTTCTCTGTATGAACTATATAAGAACTATTCCTAAAGCAACCGGCATGAGAAAAACTTTACTCACTTCAGCCCTTACGGCTTTTATCTCAATTGTAGCATTTGCCGCTCCCATCACTCCATCGGAAGCTCTCGGACGTTTCCAACTATCCGAAAGAGGAAAAATTGCTCTAAAATCAGCATCTCCTTCATTTGAATACATCTCTTCCGCACCCGATCAGGAAGCCGCATGGTATGCCTATAACCGGGAAAACGGAGGATGGGTGATTCTTTCAGGCGATGATGAGGCCTATGCGTTGCTTGGATTTTCGGATACAGGTTCTTTTGATTACCATAATCTTCCGGAAGCCATGAAATGGTGGCTCTCGCAATATTCCAATGAAATCAGGGAATTGAGAAATGGAAGAGTGAAGCAAACCGCGGAAGCGATGCCGTCTGCTAAGGAAGCTATTGCACCGATGCTTGCCACGGCTTGGGATCAAAACGCTCCTTTCAATCTGTATACGCCGGAAATTGGTGGAGAGCATACACCTACAGGTTGTGTGGCGACAGCATTAGCTCAGTTCATGAAATATTACAATTACCCACCAAAGGGAACAGGAACACTATCATACACCATGAATGGTTCCAATCTTAGCATCAATCTTGATGAGACACCCTTTAATTGGGAGGATATGCTTGATGTTTACGGATCTGATGCCACTGATGTACAGAAAGATGCTGTTTCACGTCTGATGCAGGCGTGTGGATATGCGGTGGAAAGCAATTACGGTGTTTATGCCACCGATGCCTCAGTCTATCTATGGCTTAAAGCTATGGTGCAGAATTTCGGTTATGCGCCTTCATCACATCTTATCAGCCGAATATATATGAATAACACCGATTGGGATAACGCCATATATAAATCCTTGGCTGAAGGTCATCCGGTACTTTATTCAGGTCTTGGCAGCAGCGGTGGTCATGCGTTCGTATGCGATGGTTATACAGATGGGGGTTATTATCATTTCAACTGGGGATGGGCCGGTTTGAGTAACGGTTATTTCCTTCTGTCGGCTCTGAACCCTACAGCCCTTGGTACCGGAGGAGGTGCGGGTGGTTTCAATATGGGTCAGATTGCACTCATAGACGGAACGCCCGATTTTGAAGGTTCCATATTGACTCCCGAAATGGGAGTGTTGGAGAATACGCAGATTTCTTACTCAAATATTTCAAAGAATCTTTCCCTGTCTGGCGGACTTATGAACTTATCGGCAATCGCTCTTTCGGTTCGTGTAGGCTTTGAAATTGAAAAATCCGATGGTTCGTTTATCTATTGTGGTGAGACAAATGCGGCATTGGATTTTCCCGTAATTCATACACTCAAAACCTATGCAAGAAAAGTTCCGGTGAGCCTTGAAGACGGCATATATAAGGTGCGTCCTGTGTTTGGTGTTGAGGAAGATGGTAAAATAGAATGGCGCAGAGCATACGTTCCGGTCTCCACTCCTTCCTATTGGACACTTGTCGTAGCCGACGGCAAAGGCACGATGGAGGCTCATGATGTCAATTCGGATATTGAGGTTACAGATTTTCGTCTCACCACAGGTATATATTCCGGCACTCAGTTTAAGGTTGGAGCTACTATAGAAAACAAATCAGATCGTGAATTTATGAGTGATGTCTATGTGTTGATATTCAAGCCCGACGGTTCACGCTCGATGGTCAGCACGGCTAATCCTGTAGATATCATGCCCGGCGAGAAATCAGAAGTGGAATTCACAGTAGTGCCATCGGGCAATTTATCGGCAGGTGAAAATCTTATGGCTTTAGGGTTGCTGGCAGATGACGATCCCAATCTCAAACAATTCAATGAGATCACATCGAGAATCTCAGTAAATGTGCTCCCTTTTCAGGCAGACGTAAAGATGGAAGCTTCGGAGTTTTATGTGGAAGATGCTCAGAATGTGAATCCTGAAAACATTAATCTGCATATAACAATGAAATGTGTTAAGGGTAACTACGCCTATCCGGTGCGCTTTTGGATACGTCCGGCAAGTGTAACTTCCGGCACATGGGGGCAGATGTTGCAGACAGGACATATCTATCTCAACGAAGGGGAATCCACATCATTCACCTATACATTTGAATATCCCAAAGGGGAGCCGGGAGTGACTTATTTTATACTCTCGAATTATGTGATTCCGCAGTCACAGTCTTGGCTTGGTTCATGCGAATTCACGATTGCAGGATCTTCCGGTGTCGACACTCCGCAGGCCGAAGAGTCCGCTCCTCGATATTTCAATCTTCAGGGAGTAGAGATTACTGACCCCGGAAAAGGTATATATATCCGACAGACAGGATCTAAATATGAGAAAGTGGTGTTTTGATCCATAAATCATGCATAAATAATCATAAACTATATCAACTTTAAAAAATTAAATTTATGAGCAGAAACCTTTATCTATCCGCATTTGCTGCTCTGGCAATGACTCTGTCGGCATCGGCCGTAAATCGCAATGTAGAGATTTTACCACCGCCTCAGATAGGAGCCGAGGATGTCGTGGAGTATCGGGATGCAATGTTGGAAGCAGTACCTAAAACTCTGGATACAGCTCATCTTCTTTCCGTTGGAAAGAAATCTACCAAAGCAGTATTGAAGGCTGGGGCTACAGATCCGTCAGAATTCACAATGGCCATTGATCTCAAGGCCGGCGAGGTGTGGATTATGGCGTGTAATTCAAAAGATGAACATGTCATAATCCCCGATGAAATCGAATATGAAGGTGCGAGATATCCTGTCTCGGTCATAAATACTTCTGCGTTCGGAGGAGTGCAGACACTTAAAGAACTTACTTTCGGAGCCAATATACGTCTTATCAAGACTCAGGCATTTATGGCCTGTATGTCGCTCAAGAAAGTGAATTTGAATGAAGGTCTCGTTGAAATCGAAGCTCAGGCCTTTTCTACCTTTATGACCGGAATCACCTCTCTGGAACTTCCTTCCACCGTAGAGATTCTCGGCGAGCGTTGTTTCTCGGGCACAAAACTTTCAGGAGAATTCATAATCAACAAGAACCTTCGCGAGATTGGCGGCGGAGCGTTTGCCGGAAAAGCAATCACTGGTTTTTATATTAATGAAGATGGTAACGATTATTTCTCAAGCATCGATGGAGCTCTTTTCTCAAAGGATGGAGAATCTCTGGTGGTTTATCCTCCGGCACTTGTGGAACCGACCCTAACTCTTCCCGCGACAGTTAAAAAACTTGCTCCATACGCTTTCGCATACAGCACTACTCTTAAAGAGATCAATCTTTCAGATGAGGTTACCGAGATAGGGGAGTTCGCATTCCGCGGATGTAACCTTACAAGTTTCAAAGTTGGAAAGAATGTCACTTCGATAGGAGAAGGTGTGGTGTCTGAAAATAAACAACTCACCACCATTACAGTGGATGAAGGAAACACCACTTTTACCGCCAACGATGGTTTCCTTATTGATAATGTAAAAAAGATTCTTCTCGCAGTGCCTTATACCACCACCACAATCAGCGTTCCTGCAGGAGTGGAAACAGTGGGTAAATACCTCGGTTATAATAATAAGAATATCACTGCCCTTTCCGCGCCCGAATCTGTAAAACTCATAGGCGAATATGCATTCTATTCATGCGAATCTATGGCCTCAATAGATCTGAAGGGAGTTGAAACGATAGGTATGAGTTCATTCCAAAATGTTAAGCAGACTCAGAAAGTTGAATTTCCCTCGACACTCAAGAATATCGGACGTATGTCTTTCGCAAGTACAGAAATTCCTGAGTTCGTACTTCCTCAGGGTATAGAGACGATAGGCGACCAGGCTTTTACGAACTCCGGTATAGTGAAAATAAATATCCCCGGAACTGTTAAAGAACTCGGTTCTTCACTCTTTTATCAGGCCGGAAATCTTAGCGAACTCACACTCGGCGAGGGATTGGAATATATTCCCGAACTTATGTGCTATGGTTGCACCAAACTCTATTTCTTGGATTTTCCCTCAACCATCAAGGAAGTTCGCGCCAATGCCTTCTCATTCTCTTGGCTTCAGATTGCTGACCTCCCCGAAGGTTGCGTTAAGGTTGGCAACGCTGCATTCCAACTCGCTCCGCTTCATTATATCGATATGCCCAACTCGCTTGAAGAGATTGGAGATTTAGGATTCTCGATTACTAATGCGGAGTATGTGAAGTGCGGATCCGGTCTGAAACGCATAGGTGCCAACGGCCTGCAGTCGCAGAAAAAGGCTGCATACATCACCTTGAACGAAGGACTTGAATCCATCGGTTATCGTGGTCTCTATGGAGAGGAAAATATTAAGGAAATCACCATCCCCTCGACCGTGACACATATTGGCGACAGCGCATTCATCATCACTCCCCTCACCCGTCTTGTAAATTTATCGAAAACTCCACAGCCTGTCAAAACAATGATTACAGGCAATCCCTATAATCCGTACCCTCAGGTAAAACCGATCTATGATACTTGTACGCTCGTAGTGCCTAACGGTTGCGCTGATGCTTATCGTGATGCGGATATATGGAAACTTTACGAAAAAATTGAAGAACTTCCGGGAAGTGGCGTTGAGGAAGCCATCGAAGGTAAAGACGGCATAGAGATTGTGAAAATCTATGGTCTTGACGGAGTGATCCGCGAGACACTCGGCAAAGGGGTGAATATATGTATTTTCTCCGATGGCACAGTAACAAAAGTGTTCAGCAAAGATTAATCGTCTCTCATTATAAAATTGCGAAGGCTGCCTCTCGGAGGTGGCCTTTACAATTTTACTGACATTTTGTGAATATGCCGGGAGTGATAAACATTGAGGAGATGGCAGACGTTAGAAAATATAAAGGTATTTTTATATTATGAAAGTATTGGTTATAAACGGAAGTCCGCATCTTAACGGGTGTACGGACCGCGGTCTGCGCGAAGTGGAAGATACTCTTAAGGCTAACGGCGTGGAGGTGGAGCGTGTGAATGTAGGCAATAAGGATGTGCGCGGGTGTATCGGTTGCAATTTCTGTCGCACTCACGGTCGTTGCGTATTCAATGATTTAGTAAATGAAACAGCACCGAAATTAGCTGAGGCTGACGGACTGTTAGTAGGCAGTCCGGTATATTATGCAGGGTGCAACGGTCAGTTGCTCGCATTTCTCGATCGTCTTTTCTACAGCACTTCAGGCACTATAGACAAGGCTATGAAGGTAGGTGCGGGTGTCGTTTCATCGCGTCGCGCCGGCTCTACATCAGCTTTCGATGAAATCAACAAATATTTCACCATCAGCGCGATGCCTGTGGTGTCAAGTACATATTGGAATGAAGTGCATGGTTTCACAGCCGAGGATGTGGAGGCTGATCTTGAAGGATTGCAGACCATGCGCAACCTCGGAAAGAATATGGCATTCTTGATAAAGGCCATCAACGCGGCCAGGCAAGCGGAAGGTGTTCCGCAGCAAGAGCGCGGCGTCTTCACCAACTTCCACACCGAGGGTTAAAAAGTTTGTAAGGTTATGGGAATGAAGGTGCTGATTGCGGAGTCGAAGACGATGCGCGAGGATGGCGTGGCTCTCCCGGCAGAGGTTTTTGACGCACATAAGCCTGCGGGCGAGGAGGTGGCCGACGAGGTTATGCACCGCGTTGCGCTGATGTCGGTGGCAGAGATCTGTGCGGAGGTCAAGGTGAGTGCAGGTATGGCTTCAAAAATTCTGCGGATGGCTTACGATTTCCCGGTTAAGCAGGTGGGGCGCAAAGCTATTGAGGCGTATACCGGTGTAGTGTTCAAGGCGTTCGATTATGAGTCGCTGTCGTCCGATGACAAAATTGTGACAGCGGAATCCGTGCGTCTCATTTCTTCGCTTTATGGCTGGTTGCGACCGGATGATATAGTCAAGCCTTACCGCATGGAATTTACCACGCGTCTCGCTCCCGGCGATAAGACATTTATCGAATATTGGCGTAAGGATGTGACAATCCGGCTTGTGCGCGATTTGCAGGAATCGGATGCTACGTCGGTAATAAATCTGCTCCCTTCTGATGCTGCCAAATGCGTGGACTGGAAACTGCTGAAACGGTTTGGCAAAGTGTGGAAGGTGGATTTCAAGCAACTCACTGACGGCGGTGCTTACCGCACACCTCATGCCGGCAAACTGAAGGCATTGCGTGGAGAGTTGCTGCGTGAGATCGTGACGCGACATATAAGCTCCCCTGATGAGCTTCTCACATTGTCGACAGACAGTTTCCTACCACTCGGCACCCCCGATTATCCCGACCACATCGCCTTCTGCGTCTGAAAGATTTGCTGAAGGAGCAAAATCCCGTTAAATCCTAAATAAAAAGCGAAAGGGCTGCCGGATCATTCCGTTGCAGCCCTTTCCTCACATAAATCAAACACAAACTATTATAGGTTTTCCTATTATGCGGATCGGATATCACATCCGGCCGCTAATTGTCATTGTCTGCGGAATAGATTCACATCTGGCCGCATTTTCTTTATATCATTTCAGCAACTCTTCCGAGTGCTTCGATTTTATTCGTATCTGATGGCCTCTATCGGGTCGAGACCTGCGGCTTTCTTGGCCGGATACCAGCCGAAGAATACACCCGTCACGGTGCAGACGGCGAACGATAGCAGCACTGAATACATCCGAATCGCTACAGGCCAATGTGCGAATATATGGACCATCCATGTGGCGGCGCATCCAACGACTATACCTATGACACCGCCGCTGACACTGATTATCACAGCCTCGATGAGGAACTGCGACAGGATGTCGACACCGCGTGCGCCTATCGACATTCGCAAACCGATCTCGCGCGTGCGCTCCGTTACGGAGACATACATGATGTTCATGATTCCGATACCTCCCACAAGCAGCGATATTCCGGCGATGCAGGCCAAAAGCACGGTCATCATGTCGCTTGTGGAGTTCATCATCTGGCTCAGCTCCTGCTGCGAACGTATCTGGAAGTCATCATCGGCTCCTTCCTGCAGTTTGTGGCGCATTCGGAGCTCCCGGGTGATGGCCTCTATAGTCTCTTCGGTTTGGTTCTCATCTTCGGCGCTTGCAAAGATACCCTGAATATAATCGATGGCGAGGATGCGCTTCATCACGGTGGTGTAAGGCGCGATCACAACGTCGTCCTGATCCATACCCATCGAGTTGGTGCCTTTCGATTCGAGCACTCCCACTATTGTCAGCGGAATTTTGCCGAAGCGTATCACGCGACCCACGGGATCTTCACCGTTAGGGAAGAGGTTATCCGCCACGGTCTTTCCTATCACGCAAACTTTGGCAGCGGTCTGAATGTCATGGTCGGTGAACATTGCGCCGTCCTGAACCTTGAGTTTGCGGATCTCGAGGTAATCGGGTGTGACACCGTAGATAGATGAGGGCCAGTTGTTGTTGCCGTTCACGAGCTGGCCCGATGAATTCACCGACGGCGAGATCGCCGCCACGCTGGGCACCTCTTTCAGCGCCTCATAGTCCGACACCTGCAGGGTCTGCATATCGTCGGCGCTCTGGCGCACTCCGCCGCGCTGCATATTGCCGGGATGGATCATGATCATGTTCGAGCCCATCTCGGAAATCTGCGCCTTGATGCTGTCTTTCGAGCCCTGGCCGATGGCAAGCATCGTGATCACCGACGCCACGCCGATGATGATGCCGAGCATCGTCAGGAAGCACCGCAGCTTATTGTTGTTGAGTGCCTTGAACGCTATTTTGAAGAGATTGCCTATATTCATCAGTCGTTCTCGTTAGGAAGATTATCGTATGCCTCTTTGGCCGAAGCGGGCGAGGGGTTGAGGGTGTCGGAAACTATCTTGCCGTCGCGGAGCACGATGTTTCGCGAGGAATACATGGCCAGTTCCGGATTGTGCGTCACGAAGATGATGGTGCGTCCGCGTGAATGCAGTTCCTGAAATAGGGTCAGGATGCTGAAGGATGTGCGGGTGTCGAGGTTACCTGTCGCCTCATCGGCGAGGATAATCACCGGGTCGTTGACCAGCGCACGCGCTATCGCCACACGCTGTTGCTGACCTCCCGACATCTGGTTGCTCTTATGGTTCAGACGGCTTCCCAATCCAACCGCATCAAGGGCTTTAATGGCCTTCTCACGTCGTTCGGAGGCGGAGACAGAGGCATTATACAGCAATGGTAATTCCACGTTCTCTATGGCCGTGGTTTTGGGTAGAAGGTTATAGTTCTGGAACACAAAACCTATCTTGCGGTTGCGGAGCACGGCGCGCTGGTTTTTGCTCATCGTCTCCACCGATACGCCGTCGAGCCAGTATTCCCCCGAGGTCGGCGTGTCGAGGCATCCCAATATGTTGAGCAGTGTTGACTTGCCGGAGCCGGAGGTGCCCATGATGGTCACAAACTCTCCCTCGCCGATGGTGAAGGATACGCCACGCAGGGCCTTAACCTTCTCGCCACCCACGATAAACTCACGGCGCAGTTTTTCAACACGAATAATTTCCTTCATTTTTACTTTCCTTTCTTTTTGCCCGGGGGCTGGGGAGCGAACGGGCTTTTACTCTCGTTCTGTTTCGGAGCGGCGGCCATCGTAGAGTAATCCTCGGCCACAACATCTCCTTCGTTAAGACCGGCAATGACCTCGGTGTTGATGCCGTTGGTCTGCCCTACGGTCACGGCCGTAGGCACGAGCTTGTCGCCTTTCACAACCCATACAAGTTTCTGGTTCTCGCCGAGCTTCACATTGGAGCCGTCACCTTCAGGTTGCGGCACACCCTTCTTCTCGCTGTCGGCCTGCGGTTTGAAAGTAAAGGCCTTGTTGGAGAGTAAAAGGATATTCTGCTGACGCATCACATAGATGGTGAGGTTGGCTGTAAGACCCGGGATAAGCTTGTGTTCCGGATTTTCTGCCGACACCACCACTTCATAGGTAACGACATTATTGGTGGTCGTGGGGTTGAGGCGCACCTGAGTCACGGTGCCGTCGAAAAGCTGCTCCGGATAAGCGTCGACGGAGAATGTGACCGGCTGACCTACCTTTACCTGACCTATATCCGCTTCATCCACATCTCCGATCACCTGCATGTGGTCGAGGTCGGCGATGGTGTAGAGATTCGCCACGCTCATGTTGGATACCACTGTCTGACCCACCTCAACATCGCGCGATATAACGATGCCGTCGATCGGCGAATAAATCTCTGCATAGTTGAGGTTCTTGGCTGCGCGCACGCGGTCGGCCTTGGCTTTGTCGTAGGCGGTCTTCGACACCTCCAGGTCTTTCGCAGAGGTCTGAAACTCGTAGTCGCTGATGAGCTGCTTGTCGTGGAGCGCCTTGTCGCGGTTATAGTTGGTGAGGTTATATTCGTAAGTGACGCGTGCCGACTCCACGTTTGCCTCCGCACTGCGCAGGTCGCTTTCAAGCATAGTCTTCTCGATTTCGGCTATCAGCTGCCCCTTCTCCACGATGGAATTGTAATCCACAAGAAGTTTGTCGATGATGCCGGTGACCTGTGTACCGACATCCACCTGCGTCACAGACTCGACTGTGCCGGTGGCTGTCACGGTCTCGGTGAGCTCGCCCCGCTCCACGTTAGTGGTCTGTAGCGAAGTCTTTGCCTTGTCGCCGCAAGAAGCAAGCAGCAAAGCCATCCCGGCGGAAAGAAAAATCCTACTATAATTTGTCATTTTGTCAAATTGTCAATTTGTCATTTACATTATTAAAGAGTAATCGAAGCTGTACGGTAAAACTCTATCATCTTCTGCCCCAACATCGCCATATATTTCGACTGCAGCAGGGTGTGCTGAGCCTCGATGTAAGCATTGTGGGCGGTCATAAGTTCCACGGTGTTAACATATCCCAACGCAAACTGCTCGTTGGTGAGTTCGTCGGTGAGACGCGCCGATTCCAGCGACGACCGGGCAGCGATGAATTTCGCCTGAGCCGACCGCGTGTCGATATACCAGTTCTCCACCGTCTGCGCGAGATCCGTCTGACGCTGGTCGATATCAAGCTGAGCGTTCAGCTTTCCGGCCTTAGCGCGAGCCACGGCAGCCTTCGTCTTCCCATTGTCGAAAATCGGGAGGGAGAGTGATACGCCCAACTGCTCGTTGAGACCCTGCTTGAGTCCGTTGCCGAAACTTCCGCCGGGTGCGTAATACCCTGCGCCGACACCGGCATTGAGCGCAATTTTTGGCGCACGGCCTGCGCGTGCGATTTTCTCGTCGAGATCAGAAGAATCCTGCTGCAAGGCGAGTCCGCGGAGCTGAAGGTCGGTCTGCAGCGCCAACTGATAGCTCTCCTGCATATCGGGGAGCGTGGCGAGCACCTGTTCGGCGGTCCATTCCACATCGGCAGGGTCGATCGTAGAGTCAAGACCTAACTCAAGAAGTTTCTTAAGCTCCATACGGCGTGTGTCGAAAGTGGTCTGCGCGTTTATGTAAGCGTAATGGTCCTGCTCATACTGATCTTTGAGGCGTGAATAATCCACACGCGACATCCTCCCCGATTCCATCAGTGCCTGGCCACGTTCCGCCTGAGCAAGACTCACCTTCTCCGCCTCGGCATATATGCTTATAGACTCTTTAGCGTACAGGATATTGAGATAGACCTGAAGAAGGTCGGTTTCGAGCGTGCGCATTATGTCGCCGGTGTTGAGAGCGGCAATCTCCTTGCGCAATTCATTCTGCTTGATGGTGTTTTCGCGCACCCCGCCGTTCCAGACGGTCCAGCCTGCATTGAAGGCATAGTTGCTGTTATAGGCATTCTTTGTGCCGCTCTGGAAAGGGGTATTGACGTAAGAATGTGATGTACCGAAATCGAGCGTCGGCTGCCACTGCGCCTTTGATTCCTCAAGGTCATAGCCGGCGGTCTCCTCCGAAATGCGCGACTTCTGCAACGAAATGCTGTGCTCGCGCGCATAATTGACGCAGTCGGCGTATGTCCATGTCTCCCCGTAGACAGCCGATGTCGCAGTCAGTATCACTGCAGATAAAATCAGGTTTTTCATAAGTTTCAGCTTGATGTCTGATATTTGTATCTGCAATATTAACTAAAATTCAAGGCAAAAGTCCATAAAATTCAACCAACCGCCCGAAATCTCCAACGAATCCCCTTGTTGACAGCTAAGGTTCAATATTTTGATGATAATAAC
>JAIEAO010000044.1 GCA_029071345.1 Muribaculaceae bacterium
AAGTATAATTCATTTACTTTATACTTTATACTTTCACGAAGTGATTATACTTTATACTTTTAAAATCTGTGGTTTTAAACTGGATCTGGATAGCATTCTTTGCCATCACCTTCATCGTCGCCGCCGGACGCACTCTGTTTGCCGGCGATCTGCAGGTGTGGAGCGATGTCATGAACGCATCGTTCGATCAGGCAGCCTTTGCTTTCGAGATTTCCTTAGGACTTACCGGCGTACTGACACTTTGGCTCGGCATAATGAAAATCGGTGAGAAAGCCGGCGTTATCGAATTTTTCGGCAAGGCTATCTCGCCCTTTTTCTCACGTCTTTTCCCCGGCATCCCCAAAGGCCACCCGGCAATGGGGGCTATATTCATGAATATCTCGGCCAATATGCTCGGTCTCGACAATGCCGCGACACCTATGGGTCTCAAGGCCATGCAGGAGATGCAGAGCCTGAACGAGAAGAAGGATACCGCCACTGATGCCATGATTATGTTTCTGGTGCTTAACAGTTCAGGTCTGTGCCTGATTCCGATAAGCATCATGATGTATCGCGCTCAGGGAGGAGCATCCAACCCGACCGACATCTTCATCCCTATCCTCATTGCCACAGCCATAGCTACCATAGTCGGGCTGACAGCACTCTGCATCAAGCAGCGAATCCGCATGGACCGCGTGATATGGAGCTGGCTTGGCGGGATTGCACTTGCAGTGGCAGGAATCACATGGTTTTTCGCATCTCTACCAGCCGAAAAAGTGCAACTTTACAGCACTTTCGGAGCCAACCTGATTCTTTTCTGCGTAATAATCGCGTTCTTGGGTGCCGGAGTGAGAAGGAAACTACGCGTCTACGATGTCTTTATCGAGGGAGCCAAAGAGGGGTTCAAGACCGCGGTAATGATCATTCCCTACCTCGTGGCGATACTTGTGGCCATCGGAATGTTCCGTGCTTCAGGGGCGTTGGATATCTTCACCGGATGGGTCGAGAGTTTCGTAGGCTGGTTGGGTTTCGACACACAATGGGTCGGAGCATTGCCGACAATGCTCATGAAACCGTTGAGCGGAAGCGGCAGTTGCGCCATGATGCTCGACGTGATGAAAACCCACGGGGCCGATGCATTTGTCAGCAAACTCGCTGCAGCCGTCCGTGGCTCGACAGACACCACCTTCTATATCCTCGCCGTCTACTTCGGCTCGGTCGGTGTGTCAAAGACTCGCTATGCCGCCGGATACGCTCTGCTTGCCGACATCGTCGGCGCAGTCGCAGCAATCGTAATCGCCTACATCTTTTTTTAGTTAGGAATTAGAAATTAGGAGTTATGGACAGGTTAGCCTATTGTAGGGACGCGATATATCGCGTCCGCAGCGGGAGTGATTGGAGATAAAAGCCCTGAAAGGGCGATATAATCGTAACCCCGCATGGAGACGGCGAAGCCGGCGGAATGTGGGGTGGATTGCCCCCAGTTTAAAAGAGCCTCGGAGAGGCGAAACAATAATACCTACTAATCTGCGGACGCGATATATCGCGTCCCTACTAAAAACTGAAAACCGAAAACTACACTCATGTCAAAGGCAGCATTGAAGAAAGCCATAAAGGATATGGAAAAAGACTCGCTCGGAGAGATCATCCTCGAGCTCTATGAGTCGCGCCCCGAGGCCAAGGAATATCTTGAGTTCTGGCTTAATCCCGATGCCGAGTCGGAGCTGCAGAAATACCGCAAGAAGGTGTTCAAGATATTCTTCATCTCCGAGGGGAAGCCGCGCAAATCGCCCTCCCTTGCCGAACTGAAAAAGCTGACTAAATATTTCCAGTCGCTCGGCGTGGAGAGCGAAAAGAACGCCGACCTGATGCTCTATACTCTTGAAACATTCTGCAACTGGCTATCCCTGCGCCGTCATGTGGTGAGCAAGAAACCGACATTCGACAAAATGGCGGCCGAAGTCAGTGCCTATCTTGAATCCGCAGCGATCGAAGACCTTTTCGCTATCCGCTTAGAACGAGTAAAAGAGCTGGCTCAAACCATCTTCGACCAAGGGGAGGAACTTCGTCGTCGCCGCTGGCGATGGCGCTGGTAATATTTTTAATTAGTAATTAGGAGTCAGTAGTTAGGAGTTATGGACACTTTGGCAATTGTAGGGATGCGATATATCGCGTCCGCAGCGGGAGTGATCGGAGATAAAAGCCCTGAAAGGGCGATATAATCGTAACCCCGCATGGAGACGGCGAAGCCGGCGGAATGTGGGGTGGATCGACTCCTGTTTATAAGAGCCTCGGAGAGGCGAAACAATAATACCTACTAATCTGCGGACGCGATATATCGCGTCCATACTGAAAACTGAAAACTTATATCTGAAAACCGATATGGATAAAATACCAAGCTTCACAATAGATCATACCCGCCTCGAACCGGGGATATACGTATCTCGCCGCGACATCACTCCGTCGGGTGATGTGATAACCACTTTCGACATCCGCATGACGCGCCCCAACCGCCAACCGGCACTCGATCCGAAGGCCCTGCACGCCATGGAACACCTTGCGGCCACTTATCTTCGCAATTCTCCGGAATGGCGCGAGCGCATCATCTACTGGGGTCCGATGGGATGCTGCACCGGCAATTACCTGCTTCTCAGCGGCAAATACGACAGCGAGAATATCCTCCCCTTAATTAAGGAAACAATGGAATTCGTGGCCGATTTCGATGGCGAAGTGCCGGGAGCCTCCGCCCGCGACTGCGGCAACTACACCTACATGGACCTTCCCGAAGCCCGCAAAGCAGCACGCGAATTCCTTGCCGAACTCGCCTCCGCCACCGCCACCAACTTCACCTACCCCGCCTGAATCCTCAAAGTAGGGTCGCGGCATGCCGCGACCGCGTCAAACCATCATCTAAATTTGGATTAGTCACGGTCGCGAGATTTCGCGACAATACAATAAAATCCACGAAAAAGCTAAGGGGCGCCCGAATGAGCGCCCCCTATATTTTGCCTGCAAGGCTAAGATTCTATTAGTCAAGGTTAAGCGGGGTGTAGGGAAGATCGAACGCTTCGGCCACTGCCTTGAAAGTGATCTTGCCGTCAACCATATTGACACCATCCGCCAGACCGGCATCGCGGCGGCAAGCCTCTTTCCAGCCGAGGTCGGCAAGACGCAAGGCGTAAGGAAGAGTAGCGTTGGTGAGCGCGAGAGTTGAAGTGTAAGGCACAGCACCCGGAATGTTGGCAACCGCATACTGAACTACGCCGTCCACCTCATAGACAGGCTCTGAGTGAGTCGTCGGGTGGGAAGTCTCGAAGCAACCGCCCTGATCGATGGCAACGTCTACCATCACCGAGCCTTTCTTCATCAGCGACACCATATCTCTTGTGATAAGATGCGGAGCCTTCGCGCCGGGAACGAGCACCGAACCGATCACGAGGTCTGTGTCGGGAAGTTCCTGTTCGATATTGTGGCGTGAAGAATAGAGAGTCTTCACATTCTTAGGCATAACCTCTGCGCAGTGGCGGAGTGTGGGAAGCGAGATATCGGTGATGGTAACATCAGCACCGAGACCGGCAGCCATAAGGGCGGCATTGCGACCTACGACACCTGCGCCGAGCACGAGCACCTTAGCGGGCTTAACTCCCGGAACGCCGCCGAGCAATACGCCGCGGCCTCCCTGCGGTTTCTCAAGGAAACGGGCACCTTCCTGAATCGACATTCTTCCTGCCACCTCGCTCATCGGGATAAGGAGGGGAAGACGGTGATCGCGGTCGGTTACAGTCTCGTAAGCGATGCAGATAGCCTTATCCTTCATCATGGCCTCTGTAAGCTCAAGATCTGAAGCGAAATGAAAATAAGTGAACAGCACCTGACCTTCTCTGATAAGGGGATACTCGGGAGCGATCGGCTCCTTAACCTTTATGATCATCTCGCCTGCTGCATAAACCTCCTCTATAGTCGGGAGAATCTGCGCACCGGCCTTTACATATTCTTCATCACAGAAACCGCTGCCTTCGCCGGCCGTATGCTGCACATACACGGTGTGGCCGTGAGCCACCAGTTCCTTAACACCCGCGGGAGTAGCACCTACGCGGTTCTCATTGTTTTTAATTTCTTTGGGGATTCCGATTTTCATGACATCAGTATTTTCGGTATAGATTATTTAGATAATTCAATTCAAGACTCGGCAGTACAGCCGGCACTCCGTGACGGTGATTATCCGCAGCCACGGAGTGTCTGCGTTACTTTGTCTACGCACAAAGTTAGAATAAATTCGCGGCTAAGCAAAGAAATCTTTTATGTTATACGACATCTTTTTCACAACCGCTCAATTTCAATTGTATGAAATATCGGCAAATTATTGTATGATTTGTCGGCATTTCATTGTATGATTTGTAGATGTTTTATTGTGTGTTTTATAGAATTTGACCCGGCTACCTCTCGCGGGGCTGCCGGGTCAACATATAATTAAAACACTTTTTTACGCCTTTCACATGCGCGGGTCCCGCAGGACCTAATCCCAGTCGTCACCTCCCCCTTCCTCCGGTTCCTTGTCAACACCTGTAGTCTCCAGAAGGAAGGAGCCTTCGATTATGAGGGGGATCTCTTCGAGTTCGGGTCTTTCGTATTCCATAATCTAAAAATTTTTAAGAAGTGAAGGGCGACAACACCCTTGAGCGAGGTATGCCACCCCTCCCTTCACGTTAATAAAACACTATGATTAACTGGAATTTATTTGACCATCACTTTCTGTCCGGCCACGATGTAGACTCCGGTCTGCAAGCTCACCCTCGTCTCGCCTGCCTTCACGTCGGCGGTGGCAATCATGCGTCCTGTAAGGTCATACACCTCAACCATGCCGCGATCCGTCTCTGAACTGATGATGATTTCACCGTCGCCGCCGGTCACACTGAACACTCCGGCGATAGCTTCGACACAGTCGATGCCGCTGGTGTTGGAAAGCTCGTTGCCGTTCTCGTCCACGAGGCTTACATAACGCGATGCGCCGGTCATGTCGTTCTGCGAACTTGTTTTTGCAGTGGTGATCACCATGCGGAAGGGCTTGAACTTGGCAGCGTTGCCATAGCCCTGCATATCCTGATATTCCTCCTCGGTGAATGTGCCCTGCTTGGCAGCGTTGAAGACTCCGCTCTTAAGAGCCCAAACTGTGCAGTCGTAGGGCGCGAGCTGACCGATCTCTCCGGCGATTACTGAGCGGAATGTGCCGTAGCAGTTGCTTGTAGCGTCAGAGCCACCCTCTACAATCTGATTTTCGGGTGTCTTGGCAAAGTGGATAATATCTGCGTTCGAGAGGTCCATTGTCACTGTGCTCTGGTCTGAAAAGATAAGTACGGGAGTGTTGGCCGGTGCCTGCTCCACCTTGTTGAAGACAAACGAATTTTCTCTCTCTCCGTTATAAGTGCAAAGTGTCTTGATTCCCGGGAAATATTCCTGTCTTACCGCGAACGGGAGTGTGAGGCCCGCTCTATTCTTATTTGTGCTTAGTCCACCCTTAACGTTGACACTCTTTGCTGTGAGATCCCAGGGGCAGTAGAAGGAATCGCCGTCAAGGTCTATCTCCACGAGATTACTCTCATAGCCCGCGCCGTTGTTGGTAGCGTAGACCACGTTGGGAATCGTGATATCCTGCACATCGCTTGTCGCTGAGAGGATGAAATGGTTAACGGGAATTGTTACCGTCTCACCTTTTGCATTGATGAGTGTTCCCGCGGGAGTTATCTGATAATAACCGGTCACGGTCTGCTCCGATCCGGGACCGCGGAAGAGCGTCAGGTCGAGCACCTTCTTATCCTTGTTGGTCTCGTCGAGCTTCGTGAGGTTGCCCGTGGTGAAATCCACTCCGAAATGCTTGCGCACGTTGTATGCGAGTTCGCCGAGGTCGTGATATTCCACCTTAGCGCCGTTCTTGTCGTAATAAACGCCGTCGCTGTTCGACTTGTCCCAGTACGCCACGTTATGCACCTTCGCGTTGAAGCCTGTCATCGCGCCGTTCACGGCTGCATCCGTGAGCGTACCGCTGAATTCGAAAAAAATCTTCTCCACCCCGTCGCCGGCAGTGATCGAGAATCCGTTGCCGTTGATCGTTCCGCTGTACTTACCTAACGGCTTGTCAGCCACCACGTCCCCTGTAAGCTCCACGTCGAGATATTCCTTATCAGCCTCACTCTGAGCGAAATACATCTGACACAGTTCATCGTATGCCTCGCGTGTTGAGGCTTCCTCGGCTAATGCCTGTTCCCAAGCTGTCTTAGCATCATCCCTTTCATTCTTCAGGCGAGTCTGCTCTGATACAGTCTTACCTGATTGCACTTTAATATAGCCATTGATTTTAGACTGAACGGCATCTCTCGCTGATTTTGCTGTGCTTAAAGCACTACTTGCTGAACTCCAACTACTATAAGCAGAGTTCATAGATGTTTTTTTAGATGACAGTGTAGTATTTTCAGAATCCAACTGATTCTTTAGCGCATCTCGACTTGACCAACCATCATATGTTGGATAATATCCTGTGGCAGTATTGTAATTATTATCGTTATTCTCAATCTGACTAATCCTTGTATTAAAACTACTTATGGCAGAACTAAACGAGGTACCGGCACCACTTGATATCCTTCTATACTCATTTCCATGATTATAGAAATCAGTACTGGCAACTGGATATATAACAGCAGGATAAGTACCGTTGTAACTTGCGTTCACTTTTGAAGCAAGATCAGAAACAAGAATAGACGTGTATGTAAAAGATCCATCATCAACTGATTTACCAGGGCCTGTTGGAAACGTATATGCAAGAATGTAATATCTTTTATTTGCAAATCCATCAGAAGTTCCAAAGGTGCCTTCAGCATAATATACGTAAGAACTACTGGAATTTAATCTACTCGATAAAGATTTAAAATGGGATACAGCAGTTTGCACATCGGTTTTCAATGTAGTTTTATAAGTTCCGTAAGGCCAATCATTGTATGTTTTTTGATGAGCATCTACTGTTTTCTTATAATCGTCATATTCTTTTTTCCGAGCCTGATAGGTTGACCATCGGGATTCTTCTGTTGCAGTCTTGGAATTGACATCATTTTGCTTAGTTGTTAAATCGGCTTGCCAAGTCTGAAGTTGCTTCTCAGCATCATCATAACTCTTGAGGGCTGCATCGTATGCCGCTTTTTTAGCAACTGTATTTGCTGGAGCATTCTTATATGCTTCGTAGGCGGCTTTAACATCCTCCTCGGACACTCCGCCACCAGTGTTTTTCACAGCATTTACAAAATCAGACCATGTAAGGGTCTCACCGCCTGCGGTCTGTACCGCACCATTTAAAG
>JAIEAO010000045.1 GCA_029071345.1 Muribaculaceae bacterium
TGTCGGTCCATTCGTCTATCGGTTAGGACGAGAGATTTTCATTCTCTAAAGAGCAGTTCGACTCTGCTATGGACTACATCCCCAAATCCATCCTATCCCCGAGACCGGCAGTCACTTTTTGATTGCCGGTCTCACCCTTTTTTTTAATCAGGCTTTAGGTTTTAGGCATTAGGCTTTAGATGAGACCTCTTCTAATTAGGAATGAGGAGTTAGGAATTAGGAATTATGAAAATAATCGCAAGTCGGCTAAGAGCGGACGTCGGCCGAAGGCCGGTGTGCGGTGCCGAAGGCACTTAGACCGACTGCAATTAGGAATTATGGACACTCCTGAGAACAAAACCCCGAAGGGGTGAATTAATAATAACCCCGCATCGAGGAGCGAAGCGACGAAAGTGTGGGGTAAAGAAACCACCCAATATTCCAAGCCTCGAAGAGGCGGATCAATAAACCGGCGGACGCGATTTATCGCGTCCCTACTGAAAACTACAATCTATGAAACTAAAAATATTAGCCGCCATTTGCTTGATTTCGCTCTTCGGATCACCGCGTGCCAAAGCCGAATGGAACGACTCTATCAGATATGTCGGCGAACTCGGCGTGACTGCCTCCGCCGGTGAAAACACCCCCTTCTGGATGATGAATAACCGCCACGGTCTGTCATCGCGCACGCGCAACAACGGTTACCTGCGGCTCGGTGCCTTCCACGACATGGATACCACCCGTCGCTTCACATGGGGCGCAGGCGTGGATCTCGCGGTGGCCGCAAGATTCACAAGCACATTTGTCGTGCAGCAACTTTATGGCGAAGCAAAATACCGCTGCCTGAACCTCCTCATCGGAAGCAAGGAGATGCCGGGCTTTATCTCCAATTCAGATCTCGCCACGGGCAATCTCACATACGCCGGAAATGCGCGGCCGATTCCGCAGGTCAGAGCCGGAATCTTCGATTACGCCGATTTCTGGGGCACTAAAGGTTGGTTTGCTATTAAGGGATATATCGCTTACGGTAAATTTACCGACAACCGTTGGATCAAAAGCTGGGTAGATCCCAACTCATCTTATGCACTCGGCACGCTTTATCACTCCAAAGCAATCTTCTTCCGCGGAGGAAACGCCAGAAAATTCCCTCTCGAATTTGAATTCGGTCTGGAAATGGCCACCGAATTCGGAGGCACCGCCTACAACACCCCCTATGGCCCTGAAGTGAAGATGCCCGGCGGCATCAAAAGTTTTCTTAAGGCCCTCATACCGATGCGCGGAAGCGACGAGGCCCCCGACGGCGAGAAACTCAACGTCGAAGGGAATATGCTCGGAAGCTGGAATTTCGCATTGGGCTGGAAAACCGACGACTGGAGCGTAAAGGCTTATTACCAGCATTTCTACGAAGATCATTCGATGCTCTTCTGGGACTATCCATGGAAAGATGGCCTTTGGGGTGTCGAGGCAAGACTGCCTAAAAACCGCTGGGTATCAGAGATTGTCTATGAGTTTCTTTATTCGAAAGATCAGTCAGGTTCTGTTTATTGGGATCACACACCCGAAATCAACGAACAGGTGAGCGGCCGCGACGGCTATTACAACCATTACATCTACAACGGCTGGCAACATTGGGGAATGGGAATCGGCAATCCGCTCTTCATCTCCCCTATCTACAATAATGACCATACCATGTATTTCTATTCCAACCGTCTGTGGGCACATCACTTAGGATTCAAGGGGCAACCCTCCGACGAGATTGGCTACCGGGTGCTCGCCTCTTTCCAGAAAAGCTGGGGCACCTACGACGTGCCTTCTCCCGAGGTGCGCTCAGATTTCAGTCTTCTGGCCGAAGTGAACTACGCACCCCGCAAGCTGAAAGGTTGGAAAGGGGAACTCGGATTTGGAATGGATACCGGCTCACTGCTCGGACACAGCTATGGCGTATCGTTGAAAATTAGTAAGACAGGTTGGTTCTTAGGCCCTAAAAATAAGAAAAAATGAAAAGATTTTCCTCCACAATAATCAGCTGCGCTCTTGTGGCTATACTGTCGCTTCTCACTTTTGGCGCATGTCGTAAAGCCCCGATCAACGGCAAACTCGACGGCCAATGGCAGATAATGAGCATTGAATTGACAGCCGACGGCAGCGATGCGAATCCCAAGCTCCGCAGCTATATCGACATAAACCTCCACGTTGTCAATCTGCGCAACACTGCCAACAACCTCGTGGCCGGCAACCTGCGCTACGACAAAGACAACTCGCGGTTGACCCTCGATTTCCCATATAACACCGGCGGCGATGCTTTCCTATTGCTCCGCGAATGGGGAATTTATCAGACTCCGGTCACTCTTGATATAATAAAACTCGACAGCAAGCAGCTTGTGCTCCGTTCGCCCGAGACCATAATCACATGCCGACGCTTTTAATAATTAGGAATTAGGAGTTAGGAGTTAGGAATTATGAAAATAATCGCATGTCGGCTAAGAGCGGACGTCGGCCGAAGGCCGGTGCGCGGCGCCGAAGGCGCTTAGACCGACTGCAATTAGAAGTTAGAAATTAGGAGTTATGGACACTGTTTGTCTCCGGGTGCTCTTTTTCATTTCTTACCGATATGCTTAAAGAAAAAATGATTTCCGGCGTGGTGGAAGCCGGATGCGACGAGGCCGGACGCGGATGTCTCTGCGGTCCGGTGAGCTGTGCCGCCGTCATTCTCCCCGAAGGTTTTCAATGCGAGGAGCTTAACGACTCCAAGCAGTTGACCGCACATAAGCGCGAAGAGTTGCGCCGACTCATCGAGCGCGAAGCCGTTGCGTGGGCCGTGGT
Source organism: Muribaculaceae bacterium (assembly GCA_029071345.1). Lineage (GTDB taxonomy): Bacteria > Bacteroidota > Bacteroidia > Bacteroidales > Muribaculaceae > Lepagella. Next base: position 2,803 of record JAIEAO010000045.1, read on the forward strand.
GATGGTGGAACCCGATGAGATCGACCGGATCAACATCCTCAACGCCTCGATCGAAGGGATGCAGCGCGCCCTCAGCAAACTGAGCGTTCGTCCGGCGCATATCCTCGTCGACGGCAATAAATTCAAGCCATACCTCGACCCGGTGTTAGGAATGCAGACCCCTCACCATACAGTGGTGAAAGGTGATGCCACCTTTATGTCGATCGCTGCCGCCTCGGTGTTGGCCAAGACACATCGCGACGAACTGATGGCCTCATACGCAGAGCAATATCCCGGCTACGGCTGGGAGCGCAACATGGGCTACCCTACTAAAGAGCACCGCGCCGCCATCGCCAAACTCGGCCCAACCCCCATCCACCGCATGACCTTCCGACTCCTCCCTTAATTTAATTAATTAGGAGTTAGGAGTTAGGAATTAGGAGTTATAGACACTTAGCCGCAGACTGTGTTGAGGGCGCAAGCCCGAAATAAATCCCCCTCTCTTGCTAAAAAATGGAAATCTTAGATATTCACACTCATCGCCATGCTCCTTATCCCGAAGGGTTGGTGAGCTTGCGCATAAATGGGGAATCATTCGATGAAATTCTACCCGGACAGCTCTATTCCGCCGGCATTCACCCTTGGGATGTGCCTGACCTTGATGCAGAGAAAGCATTTGCGCAACTTGAGGAAATTGCCAATAATCCGCAAATCGTAGCCATCGGCGAATGCGGTGTGGACCTCGTGCGCGGCGGGGCGATGTTCCGTCAGCTGCAGGTGTTCCGCCATCATGTAGAGTTATCGGAAAGCATCGGTAAACCCCTTATCATCCACTGCGTTAAAGGTGACGACATAATCTGCGGACTCCGCCGCGACCTGCGACCTGCACAACCCTGGGTCATCCACGGCTACCGTGGTAAACCCGGAGGCGCCTCGGCACTGCTCCGCGCCGGGTGCCACCTCTCCTTCGGCGAAAAATTCAATCCCGACACCGTCGCCTTCGCGCTCGACACCGCCCCGGACCGCATCCTTGCCGAAACCGACGAATCCCCCCTCTCCATCGCGGAAATCATCACCAACCTCCACCTCTCCCCCACCCTCATCGCCTCAAACACTGCCGATCTCCTGAAATTTTAGTAGCGGAGTTTTCACGGATTTTTTGTAACTTTGATGGTTAATTATGTTATCTCATCATTATAGCCGTTATTTGATTTTGCGGCTCTATTGATGTTATCGGTTAAAATATGAAATATACCTTCTTAGCCCTCATAGGAACGCTTTGCGTTTTGCACTCTTACGCACTGCGTCTGGAGCCTATCAAGTTTGGAGATTTCTCCAACTGGGTGAGCCGCGACGTGGTAGAGTCGAAACTTATCGGCGGTAAGACCAAGACTATATATGAGATCGCTCCGGCGCGTAAGATTCCGGGGAATAACAAGGCATACGTCAACGAGGGCGGTTCGCCGTGGGCCACAAGCAATGTCTATGCCAAGGTCGCGGGAGTGGTGAAAGGCTCCGGCACTGTGTCTCCGGCGGAAATCAACGGCAATAAGGTTGCCAAGATGGAGGCGAAGATGGAGGAAGTGAAGGTGCTCGGACTCGTGAACATGGACGTGATGGTGCCCGGCACTATCTTCTTAGGACGTATCTACGAGCCTATCACTTCACCGAAAGGGCCTTACGCCAAGATGGAGATGGGAGTGCCTTACACTAAGCGTCCCGTTGCGTTGGTCTACGACTACAAGGTGGATATGCCGGCTACCGATACCCGCGTTCGATCAACGGGTTTCTCCCCCAAGAAGACGCTGCAAGGTCGCGATAATGCGGAAGTCTACGTGCTGCTGCAGAAACGTTGGGAGGACAAGGACGGCAACATCTACGCCAAGCGCGTCGGCACCGGCCGCGAACGTTATGCAAAGAGCATCCCCTGGACTAAAGGGCATCAGCTTCCGATCCATTACGGCGACATCACGAAGCAAAGCTGGTATAAGCCGTGGATGGGACTTATCGACGGCGACCGCGCGTATTACGCCAAGAATTCCAAGGGTAAGATGGTGCCGATTCATGAGATCGGATGGGCCGACGCCGACGAGATTCCGACCCATGTGATGGTGATGGCCTCTTCCACTTGCGGCGAGGCGTATGTCGGCACCGAGGGGCTGACTCTCTACATCGACAACGTCGCCTTCGGGTTCTAATGCCAGGCTTTAGGTTTTAGGCGTTAGGCCTTAGATAATTGTAAAGAAGCGGAAGGATAGGATTGGAAAAGATTTTAATCAAAAATAAATAAGGTCAGAAGGCTAAGCATTTACCTAATGCCTAAAACCTAAGACCTAACACCTCAAAAATATGAAACTTGCACTTATAGGATACGGCAAAATGGGCCACATGATCGAACGTATTGCCCGCGAACGTGGTCACGAGATCGTAAGTATCATCGATATGGAGAACCGTGCGGACTTCGACAGCGATGCTTTCCGCTCGGCCGACTGCGCAATCGAGTTCAGCATTCCGGCTTCGGCTCTCGGCAACATCCGCAAGGCGATGGCTCAGGGAGTGCCCGTAGTGTGCGGCACAACGGGTTGGACGGCAGCCCTCCCTGAGGTTAAGCAATTATGCGAGGAAGGGAACGGCACTTTTCTTTTCGCCTCAAACTTCTCGGTGGGGGTAAACATCTTTATGGCTGTTAACCGTTATCTGGCAAAGATAATGAACGGCTTCCCGCAGTATCACCCGTCGATGGTGGAGACTCACCATATCCACAAGCTCGACCATCCGTCGGGCACCGCCATCACCCTGGCTGAGGAGATCGTGACTGATACGGAGCGCATCGGCGGCTGGAAAGAGCCGGATGCCGACGGTAAATCAGCCGGTAACCTATCAGGTGATGTGCTGGAGATCAGCCATATCCGCGAGGGTGAAGTGCCCGGTATTCACACCATCGAGTGGGATTCACCCGTAGACACCATCACCATCTCGCACAGCGCCAAATCGCGCGAGGGTTTCGCCCTCGGGGCCGTGATGGCTGCCGAATGGCTCGCCGGTAAGAAAGGTTTCCACACCATCGGCGAAGTTTTCAAATTTTGATCAATAAACCGGCGGACGCGATTTATCGCGTCCCTACTGAAAACTGAAAACCTAAAACTGAAAACTATGATAAAAGATAAAGACAATAGCAATCAGCGCCCACCGCTGAAAGAGCGTATCCGCCAGATCAAACCTACACGCTGGGCCCGCTTCGGCGTGGTGTCGGCAGTCTTCTTCCTATGGGTCATCCTTATGGGCAATCCGTGGCTTTTGCTGCTATGGCTTTTGCTGCTCGACATCTACATCACCGGAGTCGTGAACTGGGGATGGTGGAAAAACAAGAAAGGGCCCGTGCGCACGGTCATGGCCTGGGTGGATGCCATCGTCTATGCCCTGGTGCTGATCTATTTCATCTTCGCGTTCGTGGGCCAGCAATACGAGATCCCCTCTTCGAGCCTTGAGAAATCGCTGCTCGTGGGCGACCGCCTATGGGTGAACAAGACCATCTACGGCGCGCGCGTGCCGCAGACCCCGCTACACTTCCCTCTCGCTCAGCACACCATGCCGATAATCAACACGAAGAGCTACATCGACAACCCGCAGCTGGAATATCACCGCCTGCCGGGCTACAGCTCCATCAAACGCGGCGACATCGTGGTCTTCAACTATCCGCAGGGTGACACCGTGGCGGAGAAGATTCCCAACCCCGACTATTACCAGATAGCCCATGAGTTAAGAAATCAGGGTATCGACAATCCGCTCGAATATATGAAGGCCAACGAACATATGTTCGGCAAGATTCTCGTACGCCCCGTCGACCGCCGCGAAAACTATGTGAAGCGCACCATCGGTCTGCCCGGCGAGCGCATCCGCATCTCTAACGATTCAATCTTTATCAACGGCAAACTCATAAGTGAGCCCGAGAATGTGCAGTATAACTACATCGTGCCGGTCAGCGGCGTTATTGACGGTGAGAAATGGCATGAGCTCGGCGTTCGGCAGGAGGACTATTCAGGCGGCCCGATACGCCACGAGCAAGCAGGGTTCTCTTTCTATAATGTGCCCCTCACCAAGGCGATGAAGACTGAAATCGAAAAATGGCCCGAGGTGATCGGACCGTTGCAGCGCGAGAGCGAAAGCGGGTTCTATGACCTCGGAGGAATCTTCCCGTTAGGTGCCGACTACGGCTGGGACCGCACCAATATGGGTGAATTATGGATTCCGCAGCGTGGCGTGACCCTGCATCTTACCTCCGACAACTATAAGATCTACGAGCGCGCCATCCGCACATACGAAGGCAACAAACTCGAAATGCGCGACGGAAAGATATACATCAACGGCGGCCCCAACGAGTATTACACATTCAAGATGGATTATTACTGGATGCAGGGCGACAACCGCGACCGCTCGGCCGACAGCCGCTTCTGGGGCTTCGTGCCGGAGGATCACATCGTCGGTTCGCCGGTGTTCATCATAGCCTCGATCGATCAGGAGCGTGGCCTCTTCGGCGGCGGGATGCGCTGGAACCGCATCTTAGCCAATCCAAATCCCGACGGAAAAAAGATGAGCGGTGAATGAGCAGACGATACCTTTCGCGCCGTCACTGGCCGCGGCCAGAGTGCTCATCGGCGCCTCATGGTGCGACAGTTGCTCGTCAACTGGCGTAAAAGGTGCGCAGTTGCAAGCAACAGCGCCTCCGTTGCACTTCCCTTATCGGCCAAAGCATGGAAAGGAGCTGGCACGCACGCTGATCGCGGGCGACAGATTGCTGACCGTGCCCGTGGAAGGTGGAGCATCGCGCCTGAAGAGATCGCCACAGAATCTTTCGGAAATCATGATTTCCGACCATGGGGCATGGCGAAGGGAGCATCTCGGCGCATGGAATGCAGTCTACGGTAAGACTCCGTTTTTCCCATACCTCTATCCGCTGATTGAGGAGGCCTATGAAAGCAACAGCCACCGATCGCTTGCGGAATTCAACGATGCGTTGTGGAAGATAGCCTTAGATTTCATACGGGCAGACGAGACTTTGTCGGCGGTAAGGGAGATGGCACACACCAATCCCGAACGGCTGGAGGCTATCAAAACGGAGTTGACAACAAAAGTTAACTTAAATTATTCAATTTTCGACGCCATTTTCCGTTTAGGAAAAAACGTTATATTCTTGCTGTGAAATTTAAGTCCTTATTATGGCTGTTTGCACTGATAGTGCTCTTGATTGCTCTCCCTGCTAAGGCGCAAGAGGGGCCATCAGGCGAAGTGCGTCTGAAAGTGAACGCCTATAAGGGTCATAAATATATCGTGGATGAATATGGCGACACATGCCGCTACACCTTCATCCGCGATGTCTATGTCTATCCGCCGCTGAAATTCAAGAATAAGAAGCAGGAGGAATATTACTGGCGCATGGTGCGCGATGTGCGCAAGACACTCCCTTACGCCAAGTTGGCATTCGCAACCCTCTGCGAGACTTACGAATATATCCAGACAATCCCCGACAAGAAGGAGCGCGAAAAGCACTTGAAGAGTCTCGAAAAGGATATCTTCGAGCAGTACAAACCGGTAGTGAAATCGATGACCAAGACGCAGGGAAAAGTGCTTCTGAAACTGATAAACCGCGAAACGGACCAATCCTCGTTCAATATCGTCAAAGCCTTTTTAGGATCATTCCGCGCAGGATTCTGGCAGACATTCGGCCGATTTTTCGGCATGAACATGAAAGCCGGTTTTCACCCCGACAAAAACAAGGACGACGCGATGATCGACCGCATCGCCACCCTCATCGAGCAAGGCGCCCTGTGATCGATTTCGTCATCTTACACTGCTGGCGAAGCCGGTTTGTCGCAGGTGATCCGGCCTCCGCATGAGCCGCTTGCGGCTCCAATAAAGTTATCTATAAATCCTTGACCCTATGAATCTTAGCAACGGGAATCCGCCGAGGTAGGTTAGCAGGATGCCGAGGCGGTTTTTCAGCCTTACTTTCGGATCAAATAAGAATCTCCCCCTCTCCCTTTTTATCACCCTGCGGCACCGCTCCTCTATCTCAGAGTTGCGCATACCATTAGCCGCCAACAAGCAATAAATATTGAAATGAGCACTGAGCCGGCGCGACCGTGCCGCGGATTCAAGCTGCGGATAGTTCTTCTTCATATACTCCGTCATGCGGTCGGTAACATCAAGCACATCAGCCCTTTTTAGCGAAAAGTTATGAAGGATGCTTCCGGGCGTAACGCGATAATAATATAACGGAGTCCTCCCCCACGCCACCATCCTACACCGCAAAATCGCCTTGTAAATTATATCAAGGTCCTCATACAAGATTCCCGGGGTGAAACGCAAACCATCAAAAATGCTCTTTTTATACAGCTTTCCCCACACGGAGTTATCCCCGGTATGCTGATAAAGCATCGCCTCCAAAAATTCAGACGAGCTTAACATTCGGGGGTGCGAACCTTTGACAGGCTTACCAATATTATCTCCCGCATGATAATCCACAAATCCTCCGCAGGCGATATCGGCACCGCTATCGACAATCCATCTCAGCAACGTCTCGACATAATTTTTCGCTACGAAATCATCGGAGTCAACAAAGGTAATATACTTCCCTTTTACTGCATCAAGCCCTGTGTTGCGGGCTGCCGACAGTCCACCGTTCGGCTGATGAATCACCCGGATGCGGCCATCGCCTTCGGCATACTCTTCGCAGATTTCACCGCACCGGTCAGGCGAACCGTCGTCTATCAGGATTATCTCAAGGGCAGAATGAGTCTGCGCCAACACACTCTCGATGCATTGGCGCAGATATGGCTCTACCTTGTAGACAGGTATTATTACGCTCACAAGCGCATCTGTCTCAATCATTTACCGTTATCAGACAGTAAGAATCTCCTTCTCCTTCTCAGCGAAGAGAGCATCGATCTTCTTCATATACTTGTCGTGGAGCTTCTGCACGTCGCCTTCCGCATCCTTCTCCACATCCTCGCTCAGACCGTTCTTGATCTCCTTCTTCAGACCCTCGATAGCCTCGCGACGCGCATTGCGCACAGACACCTTCGCAGTTTCTGCTTCCTGCTTCGACTGCTTCACAAGCTGCTTACGGCGATCCTCGGTCAACGGCGGAATCGACAAGCGGATAACCTCACCGTTGTTCTCAGGAGTGATACCGAGCTCAGAATTGATAATGGCCTTCTCAATCTCCTTGAACATCGATTTCTCCCAGGGAGTGATGGCGATAGTGCGAGCATCGGGAACACTGATGTTGGCAACATTAGAGACCGGCGCCATTGAACCGTAATAATCAACGCGGATGCCGTCGAGCAGACGGGCAGATGCCTTGCCGGCGCGGATGTGAGAAAGCGTATCCTCCAGATAATCAACCGCCAGCTGCATATTCTCCTCAGCGTTGTTCAAATAATCTTTAACTTCCATATATATCTTAGTTTTCGGTTTTCAGTTATTAGTTTTCTGTAGGGACGCACCACGGTGCGTCTGGAATGTTATCTCGGTAGTGACGCGATATATTGCGTCCACGAATTTTAAGTGTGCTCACTGCGTTCGCACCACAATCTCAGGCTCTAACTCCTAATTAGAAGAAGTGTCCATAACTCCTAACTCCTAATTCCTAAATCCTAATTAGAAGAACTGTCCAAAACTCCTAACTCCTAATTCCTAACTCCTCATTAATACACAAGTGTTCCAACATTGTCGCCGGTGAGCATCTTCTTCAGATTCCCTTCGACATCCATGTTGAACACATAGATAGGCATCTTATTCTCCTTGCAGAGTGCCGTAGCCGTAAGATCCATCACCTTCAGACCGCGCGCAAGCACCTCTTCGTAAGTGATTTCATCAAACTTCACAGCCTCCGGATCCTTCTCCGGGTCTGCGGTGTAGACGCCGTCAACGCGCGTACCCTTCAGCATCACGTCTGCCTCGATCTCGATAGCGCGCAGAGCAGAACCGGTGTCGGTAGTGAAATACGGATTACCCGTGCCGCAGCTGATGATCGCGACCTTCCCCTCCTCCATAGCGCGGATGGCACGCCACTTCGAATAATGCTCACCGATAGGATGCATAGCGATAGCCGTAAACACCTGAGCCGGCTGACCGATAGCCTCCAGTGCTGAACTCAGCGCCAGACTATTGATTACCGTAGCCAGCATACCCATCTGGTCACCCTTAACACGGTCAAAACCTTTGCCGGCACCCGACAGACCGCGGAAAATATTACCGCCGCCAATCACAATGCCGATCTCAACGCCACTTTCAACCATCTCCTTGATCTGCGCGGCATACGAATTCAGCCGCTCCACATCTATACCATACCCTCCGGCGGCCAACGACTCGCCCGAAAGCTTCAGTAAAATCCTCTTATATTTCATATTAGTTTTCAGTTCTCTGTTTTCAGTTTTCAGTAACGCCGACACTCCGTGGCCGCGCCTATATTATTGCAGTCACCTTGTGCCTTAGTATTTTTGTAGGGACGCGATATATCGCGTCCGCGCCGACAGTTAGATCATGTAGGGTCGCGGCATGCCGCGACCGCCTCGACACAGTCTGCAGCATAGGAAATAACTAAAGCCTAACGCCTAAAACCTAAAGCCAAACTGAGCGTGCTCCCAAAATTAATAAAATGTTTGCAAAAAATAAAATCAAAAATATTTGGAGAAATAAAAAAAGTTATGTAACTTTGCAGTCGCAAAAGGAAATCATACCGATTCAGTTGCTGTGAAGCACGAAAGAGGGAGAAAACCTTTACAACCAACACAAAAAAAATGACTCCGTGGCTCAGTTGGTAGAGCAAATGACTCTTAATCATTGGGTCGTGGGTTCGAGCCCCACCGGGGT
>JAIEAO010000046.1 GCA_029071345.1 Muribaculaceae bacterium
CTATATACACAGATCTATTGCCAAAAAATGAAGGACCAATTAGACCATCCATATCTTTGACAGACCAATTAAGAATATTAATAGGAATATTTTTGCAACTTAGTTCGCCAACAGAACATTTAGTTGCAAATATTCCCTTTCCTGCTTTTTCCCCATTTAAATGATATGTAGTTTTTATCCTGAAATTGGTGTTTTTAATCCAATTGGCAACTTTGGGGTGACTCCCGAATAACGATATATAGTTACCGCTTCCTAAATCAAAATTTAATCTACTCATCATTGCACCTGTTGTCTGCTTTTCATCTTTGATCTCTATTGAAGCTTCAATGATTGGCCTTGGCAGTAACTCTACAATTCTGAAAGTATTTTTATCTTGTAAGTTAGCCTCATCTCGTGACACAAAGTCCATTGTAAGCTTTTTAAAATTAAGACAAATTAACGATCCCTGCGTCTCATCTTTATGTTCATAGTGTAGCAAATGAATAGGCAAAAGTAAATGCTTAAAATCTTTGAGAACAATTATCTTGTCATCGTAATAAAAATCGCCCAGTTTAATTCTTCCTCTATGAACACTTTGAACAGCATAATCCTTCCGATACGATTTGGCATGAGTGAATTCTACTGAATCGGGCTCGAAAGCAGCGGTTTTACTGATTTGATTAAAAAATGCCTCATTGCACATTATGTACCTGCAACCTGTCTCCAAAAGGATACTATCAACGTGTGTTTCATTCATTTGACCATTAAAATAGAAATGCCCATCACTTTTATATAATTTATAGTGAGATTGAGCCTGAATATTAAGTACACAAAGAATGATGTTTAAAAAGAGCAGGATTATATTTTTATCATATTTATTAATCATGATTCAATCGTTTAGCACATCAATCTGATAAGAGACATGGAATATAAGATGTATGTAATGCCTTTTATGCGTTATCTTTATTTATATTAAAGAGATATTATACACATAAATTCAAGGATTAATTACATAATTGAGTTATGCAATTATTATAGGCTTAAAATCTATCTAATCATCAATTCACCCGGTATTCTATTATCCCTACTTTTTTTTACTTGAATTTCATATTGCTGTAATACTGACTTCAAGTTTTTCTTAGATTTAGTAGAAATAATCACAACTCCACCCAGTCGAGGTTTAAAGTATTTCGTAATAGCCGGGTCTTTTACGATTTCTACTTTTTCAATGTCATCTTTTAGAATACTGTCAATATTTTGAACTTCAATGCCATCGACCAAGTATACTGGCAGGTTAATAGAATCACATTCTAATGCTTCCAACCGGGTGTCAGAGTCAACGTCTTGTGCCGGAATATTAAAACACATGGACAGCATCGAAACTATTATTAATAGTTTTCTCATAACAGGAGGGATTAATTTATTAAACTAACGTACAAAATCTATTATTAGTATTCTGTAGAACAGGAGATTCAAGGAGATGAGGCTGTGCCTATTTTGACACAGCCTCTCTGCTCTGACACATTTTTGTTATATCCCGTACGGCAATCCCTACCGCTTTTGATTAAGGGACGGTATAGGATTTCTCTTCGGGGTATACGGGAAACAGCGACAGAGGCTCTATTGTGCTTCTGTCGCTGTTTTAGAAGGTGGGTTGTATGCTTTTTAGGCTGTCAGGCCTTTTCGCTTAGGTTTGCAAGGAATTTGTCGATGGCTTCGGGCATGGATCGCGCTTCGGGTGACGGAGCGGAGATGTCGAGGCGCAGGCCGGCTGTCTCGACGGCTTTGGCTGTCGTGGTGCCGAAGGTGGCGATGTAGGTGGGACGCGCATCCTGGTCGAAGTCGGGGAAGTTTTTCTTGAGTGAGGCTATTCCGGCCGGGCTGAAGAATACGAGCATGTCGTAGTCGAGTTCTTCGTCGGGGCGGAAGTCGTTGCTCACGGTTCGGTACATCACTACTTTTGTGACGTCGAGTCCTTGTTTTGTCAGGCTTTCTACGTCTTCTTTATGCACATCTGAGATTGGGAAAAGGAATTTTTCCTTGTTGTTTTTCACGAGAGCTGCTTCGAGCTGCGGATCGTCGAGTTTGCCTGTTTTGCCGAATGAGATTTTGCGCTTGCGGTATACGATGTATTTCTGAAGGTAGAGTGCGATTGACTCTGTGGTGCAGAAATATCGCATGGTGTCGGGCACTTTAACTCTCATCTCCTCGCAAAGACGGAAGAAGTGATCTACGGCTGTGCGCGAAGTGAAGATCACTGCTGTGAAGTCTGCAAGATTCACTTTCGCTGCTCTGAATTCTTTCGCTGTCAACCCCTCGATTTTTATGAATGGGCGGAACACCATTTCCACACCGTATTTGTTGCAAACGTCGTAGTAGGGAGATTTCTCCGACGACGGCTGGGGCTGAGATACCAGTATTTTCTTTATGTTCATTCTCTATTGTTTATAGCCATCCGCTTAGCAGATCAGAGCCATTTCACACAGATCTGGTATGCTAACAGATAGGCGAGAATCAATGGTACAATTTCTAAACTGCAAAGGTAGCACAAAAAAAGCAACCAAGAGCGAATTTGTTGAAAAAAAATCATAAATCCCTTATAAATAAACAAAATTTTGCCTATTCCGAGTATTCCGGCCCCGATCCAGAGCATTGTAACGTTCCATTCCGGGTAGCAGAGGGCGAGCAGGGCCACGGGGAAGAAGAGGAATGTCTGCAGGGCCATTCCTGCTGTGGCTCCTTTCACCCATAGCCGGGTTACTTGGTGATCGGCAAAGACGTGGCCTGCAAGTTCATAGCTCAGCAGCATGAAGATTACATAGGCTGTCAGCACGCTTGCGCACAGTGCGGAGCCGTGCAATGTGTGGTGTGGCAGATGGACCGGTCGGGCAACGAATGGCGCTCCTCCCGCGAGTTCCACAAGTTGCCAGAGCAGGATGCCGACGCAGCATATCCATCCGATCAGGAGGATGATGAGGAATGATGTTTCCTTGACTGTATTGTCAAACATATTATGGCGCATCCTTACCTCTTTGGCATCCGCCATCAGCGTCATCATGTAGCCGGGTGCGTTCTTTAGTTTTATGCAGACTACGCAGAAGAGTATGCCTAATGCGGCAAATATCCATGACAGACCATTATCTGACGATTGACTGACGGTGTGGTCGGATTGCTGAAGATGGGCTTGGTAAGGGGGCTGGAGCACGATTCCGAAATTGTTGGGGATGTGCGCCAGAGAGTCGTTTACGGCTCTGATTATAGAGTCTTCACGCGCTTTGGCCACGGAGTCTGGTGCGGTTTTCGCTGCTTTATATGTCACGGATTTAGCCTTAGAGGCGGTCATTCCGTAAGGCATAAGCGATTCCTGCGTCGACGACGGAACTACAATTCCATCTACGATCTCCCAGTTCTGCGTATTTCTTACACTATCCTGCATTATAACCAGCCCTGTTCTTTATACCATTCCAGAGATTCTTTCACGCCCTGTTCGAGATCTACACGTGGTGTTAACCAGAAAACACGAATAGCTTTTGAGATGTCGACGTTCCAGTTGCGTTGCTTCATTATTTTATATTTGTCGCGGTTAAGCGTCGAGGGCTTG